>WRMM01000089.1 GCA_009777135.1 Candidatus Fibrimonadales bacterium | reverse complement strand
AAGCCTCCGTTTAAATGTGGAGGGCTTATTGTTCTTGCCAAAGGGGAATATAGAAAATAGACCTAAGGGTAGAGGCTCTTCCTTTAGCCGAAATTGTTTTTGTAAATGAAGTCAAAGGGTGGAGATAAGTAAAATTACTTTCTCATACGGCACATTTCCTCCGAAAATATCCAAAGCACTGCCTATGGTTAAATCCACTCTGCCTTTTGAGAGCTTGTTGCAGGTTTCAAAATCTTTTAGGCTGTTAGCGCCGCCGGCGTAGGTTACCGGAATAGGGGAGTGTTCTCCCAAAAATTCAATCAACTCTAAATCCATTCCCAGCTGCTTTCCTTCCACTCCTGCCGCATGCACTAAAAATTCAGAGCAAAATTCGGAAATCATTTCCAGATTTTCTTTGCTTATAAAAAAATCGGTCAAAGTTTGCCATTTGTTTATAGCCACCTGCCATTTATTATCTGAATCGGGATTTTCAGCTCTGTAACAGCTTAGGTCTATTACTAGGTGTTTTTTACTTGCTTCGCTGGAAATTTCTTTCAATCTTTCCATGGAAAATTTGCCGTTTGGAAAGATGCAGCTTGTTGCTATTACTGCGGAGGCTCCGGCTTTTATGTATTTTTGGGCGTTTTCTTTGGTTATTCCGCCGCCTATTTGCATTCCGCCTGGGTAGGCTTTTAGGGCTTTTAGGGCCGCTTCTTCGTTGCCTGAGCCAAGCATTATTATGTGCCCGCCTTTTAAGCCGTCTTTTTTGTAAAGCTCTGCATACCACTCTGCGGGTTTTTCTGAAACAAAGTTTGTTTTTAATTCGCTATCGTTTTCAGAGAGCGAAGAACCGACTATTTGCTTTACTTTGCCATTGTGCAGGTCAATGCATGGGCGGAATTTTGTCATTTTAATAAGCTCTCAGATTACCGTCTAAAATTTCTATGGCATCGCCTTTTTGCTTTAGCACGGCAATGCCTCGTTTTAGAGCTTCTTTTTCAGCGTGTTCATCTACAGAAAGACCTGCTATTCCTAAATAAATCTTGTATTTTGCAAATTCAGGATATAATATGCGAAAATTCTCAAGTTGTTTGCCTGCCAGCTTTTCAACATCTTCTTTTTCTGCCTTATACTTTATTTCTACAACAGCAATGCTATTATCATTTATGAGCAATGTATCGTATTGCCCTGTTAATTTTTTGCCATTGGATAATTTAAGGCTCCTTCTGCCGCCTTTTTGAGCATGGTCAAAATGTTTGCCGCCTAATGTTAAAGTTTTTTCCAAGCTATTGAAGAAGTAATCTTCGGCTACAAGTCCATTGCTGTTGCTTATGCCTGCTATATCTTCTTTTGCATAGTCTATTTTATCGTCTATTTTAGCCATTCTGCGGTCAAACTCCGCCTTACTGCGTTCAAATTCTTCCGTACGCCGTTCAAATTCCGCCGTACGTCGTTCAAACTCCGCCATGCTCTTTGCAGTGCGACGTTCATCTTCAAGCCTGCTTTTCTCAAGGCTTTCCATTATCGCAGCTATTCTTCTGTCAAATTCAGCGCTATCCATAAATTCTCCTAATTGCAAATATAAGAAAATTTTTCAAAAAAAACGCAAAAAAAACAAGCTGTTGCATTTTGCAAACAACCTGTTGACGTAAGTATAGTAAATCAGCATTTTTACTAGATTCTTCATAAGAAAATGAATAAAAAGCTCGCTTATGCTATAGCTACTTTCTTTGGCGCAGGCTATTGCCCAAAGGCGCCTGGCACCGCTGGTTCTTTGGCAACACTCCCTTTTGCCTTTTTTATTGCTTTTTACGGCGGATTCCCTGCAATGCTAGCATTTTTTGCGCTGGTTTACTTGCTCGGAACCATTGCCAGCAAAGAAGTTCTTAAATATGCCGCAGATAGCGACCCTTCTTTTATTGTTATAGACGAGGTTGCTGGGCAGCTTGTTCCGCTGGTATTTTTCTCAGGCTTTATGTTTTTTTATGGCTACGAGCCAAAATCAGATGAGTGGTGGCTTTTCATTGCCCTGCCTTCCTTTATCCTATTTCGCATTTTTGACATTGCCAAACCTTTCCCTGTAAGCTACTTTGACAAAAAAATGCCAAACGAACACGGCATAATGCTAGACGACATAGCCGCCGGGATTTATGCTCTTTTGGTTATGGCTGGTTTGGCTATGGCAGTTTTTGGTTAGCAAGTTCCCCGTAAAATTCCGCAGTTTGCTTGGCTATGCTTTTCCAGCTGAACACGGCTTCTGCGCGTTTTCTGGAAGCTTCTCCCATTTTTTTGGAAAGCTCTGGATTTGCAAGCAGCAAGTTTAATTTTTCTGCAAGGTCGCTTTGGAATTTTTCAGGGTTTTGCGGCGAAAAATCCGTTGCAGACTTACGTTCCAAAGGAACCAAAAATCCGGTTTCGCCTTCAACGATTATTTCTGGAATGCCACCGACTTTGCTGCCAACAACAGGAGTGCCGCAAGCCATGGCCTCCAGATTTATTATGCCGAAAGGCTCGTAAAGCGACGGTGTTGCGAATACAGAAGCGTAGCTGTAAAGCACTCGGAGTTCCGTGTGAGGCATCATTTCTTGAATCCAGACAATGCCGCTTCGCTTTTCTTGGGCTTTTGCGATTAAGTTTTTGCACTCTTCCGCTATTTCCGGAGTGTCTGGCGCGCCTGCGCAAAGCACAATTTGGGCATCTTCGTGTATTTTAGGGATTGCCTGTATCAATTGCGAAATGCCTTTTTGCCTTGTTATTCTGCCAACAAAAAGCACAAAAGGCTTTTGCGGATTTATGCCGTGCTTTTGCAAAATAGCTTCGTCTAAAGTTGGCTGGTAAAATTCCGGATCTATGCCGTTGTAGATAACCTTTACCTTGTTTTCATCAACTCCGTAAAGATTTATAACGTTTTGCTTCATTTTTTCGCTTACGGCAATTATTCCGTCTGCGCTTTGGTATGCAGCGCGTTCAATCCAGCAGCTCATTGCATAGCCGCCTTCGCCGAGCTGTTCGGATTTCCATGGGCGGTGAGGTTCCAGAGAATGCGTTGTTAGCACAAGCGGAACTTGGTACAGGCGGCTTGCCAGCACTCCTGCAAAATGAGAATACCAAGTGTGGCAATGCACAATGTTTATGCCTCGCATAGCGGATATCCATTGCAAATTGATATCCAGCGGGTCGAGGATTTTTTTGAACTTGGGGTCTTCGCACTCGGCAAAAGCACGGGCGTTTGTGTCTGCAAAGCAATGCACGGAAATTTCGCAAAGGCTTTTTAGCTCCCTTGTCAAAAAGTCCACATGTATTCCTGCGCCGCCATAAATGTTTGGCGGAAATTCATTGGTCAATATTGCGACTTTCATATTACCTTGTATCCTATGGTTTCTAAACGTTTTTCAAGCTGGTCTAGCATATTGTCATTTTCGGAAAGTTCTTGCCTTTTTTTCGCTGGATAATCCTTGCGCAGCGGGTGCCCTTCAAATTCCGCATGGTTTAGCAGTCGCTTTAAATTATGATGCCCGCTGAAAACCACTCCGAACTGATCCCAAACTTCGCGTTCAAGCCAGTCTGCAATGGGATAGATTTTGCTGAGCGTTGGAATTTCTTCGCCTTCGCCAATCTCAACCTTCAAGCTCCGGCGTTCCATAGTTTTGGTGTTTTTAAAATGGTAAATTACTCCAAAACGCTTGCCTGCGTGGTTTTCCATGCCAAGGTAATCCACGCCAACAATATCTATAAGAACATCAAAAGATTTTATTGTTTCAAATAATTTTTCAAAGTCAACGATTTCAGGTTTTCCCATTGTTCCTCCAATTTTTTCTTTCTTTCTTCCATATACGACTGGTTTTTTACCTTTTCTTGCAATTCCAGCATTGCGTCGAAAAATGCTTCTGGGCGGCTTGGGCAGCCTCCTATGTAGATGTCAACTGGGATTATGGCGTCTATGCCGGGAACGGTGCAGTAGCAGTCGTAAAAACCGCCGGAGCAGGCGCAGGCTCCCATTGCTATTACCCATTTGGGTTCCATCATTTGCTCATAAATTCGTTTTAATATGGGTGCCTGTTTGAATGTTATTGTTCCGGAAACGGCCAGAACATCCGCTTGCCTAGGCGTGAAACGCACAAATTCGGAACCTAGGCGCGAAAGGTCGTAGCGTGAAGATTCGGTGGACATGAACTCAATAGCGCAGCAAGCCGTTCCATAGGGAAAAGGCCACAGGGAATGCAAACGACCCCAGCTTACAAGCTCATCCAACTTGCCGGCAAAAAATCCCGACTTTTCATTTTGCATATAAACCTCTAAGGGTGAATTTAGAAAATGCCACTGTTGCCCCATAAAAATTTTTATTAGCGCTTTCTTTTTTATCAATTTTCGTTTTAAAGTGAAATGATTGGAGGAAACCTTGCCAGCAAAGGTTATGTAACTCATTGCATTTCAAGGGGTTAAGAGGGGATTGCGAGATGCGGATATTGGGCCCAGCAGGACTTGAACCTACGACCAGCGGATTATGAGTCCGCTGCTCTAACCAACTGAGCTATAGGCCCTTAGAGCCTAAAAGTAGTAAATAATTTTTGGCTGTATCGGTCCAAGACACTTTAAGAGAATAGGCATTGCTTACGAGCTTCGACCACAGGCTCTTTTTTTCTCTGAAAATAGATTCGGCAATTAGCACTTGTTCTAAGATTAAATCTGGGGATGTGCTTTCCGAAACAAAGGAATTAGCCTTTGTGTTGGCATCTTCCAAGCTTGGATCATAAGGTGCTGAGTATAAAAAAGGCTTTTGCGAGCGCTTGTTGGAAATGGGCACCGCGCCTGCAGCGGAGGCTTTCAAGAAAAGCGATAAGGAAGGCTCGAGCGAGCCTATTGAGAAAAGAATATCTGCAGCAGCAAGCCTCTGGTACAAGCTCTCGTCACTTTCTTCTAGCGGAAGGAGCGCCATTTTATTTGGGTGCTTTTCTTGTATGGCAGCAAAGTAAGGATAATTTGAGTTGTCTTCTGATATGCCTATTGCCAGCTGCAAATCCAGGTTCAGCAGATTTGCCAAAATGGTAGATATAACCTGCGCCGAGCTACCAGAGCAAGCATCTAAATGCGAATACATTAAAAGGCTGGAATCTTGCGAAAGCCCAAATTCTGCTCTCAAAGCCTCTTTCTTTTGCCGCTTAAAGCCTTTCGCATCCTTGAGGGGCAAGCTCCAGCTTGCGTAATCTATGCCGCTTTGGATGCTGAAGAGCTTCTTCTTCTGGCTCTCCAAAAAACCTCTCATTCCGCCCTGCAAATCAGAAGAAAGCAGGTAGAATAGATAGCTGGAAGATGTGAATACCACTTTGTCCGAGTAAAGTATTGCCGCTTTCAGCATGCTCACCTTTCCCCAGAATTCATAGCCATCTATGTCGAAACCCTCCGGTGGAAGCCCTATCAAGGGTATGTCATTCGGGCTGCAGAGGTAATCAAAGCATATATTATGCGTGGTTAGCACAACCGGAATGCTTCCAAAATAGTCTTTATAAATAGTTTTAGCCAATGCGCCGGCAATGCCGCCCCATTCGTGAACATGAATGGCATCGGGCTTAAAGTTTGTCTCTAGGCAATAATTAAGAGCCGCAGATGCCAGAAAGGCAAAACGCACATGGTTATCGCTATAAGGTTTCTCTCCAGGGTCGCCATATATGCCAGCTCTGCCAAAATAATCCTCGTATTGTATAAACAAGTCGTCTTCTAGTTTATCGCTTCTTAGGGTGGAATATTCTTTGTTTCCTAGCTTTTCAACGAAACTTTGCCCTAATTTGGCGTTGCTTTCACTTGCTAATTTGGAAAAATAAGGCGAAAAACCCAAGACCTTAACCCCCCAGCTGCGGTAGGCAGACACAATACTGCCAACGGCCCTGGCAAGCGGGCTGCTGTCGCTCGCAGAATAACTTTCTGAACAAATTACAAGAATTTTCATAAAAACGCTCTATTTATCATAAAATATTTTATTTTTCAAAAAAAAGAACTATTTTTATTATGAATAGTATTCCAACTTCAACTATGAGGTATTTTATGTTTAAAAAAAGCGTTTCTCTAATCGTTTTTGCGGCTCTTTTTATGGGTTTTACTGGCTGTAAGGGCAAAAATGAAAGCAACGGCGACTCTCACTTCAAAAAGGGCAATTTTAGGAATGCCGTCAATTCCTACACAAATGCCCTGCAAAAAGGCAAAACTTCTGATGAATTTTACGATAGTTTCGTAATTGCTTATGCCAGCGCGGCAAAGCAAACCGCCAGAAGGAACGCCAGCGACGAGATAATTTCCAATTATTTTGAGCAAATTCACAGGCATTTGCCTAAAATAAATCCAAAATACACCGCAAAAAAGGGTACCTTGGACTCTGTGGTGGTAGCTCTCTCTGAAATTGGCCTTGCGCAGGTCAAGGGCGGTTTTGAATATGAGTACACCTTGCAAGGTTTCCGTAATTTAGACAGCGCAATCAGCATTGCCAAGCGAGGCAACACAAATGCAAATCCAAACCAGGCTCGCAGGGAAGCAGAAAAAATTATTGTTGCCCAGGCTATTGAAAATTCCGAGGGCGCAGAAAATGAGGTTGCCGCTGAATATGCTCTTTTAGAGGCAGAGGTGGTAGCTCCCGATGATGCGGATTTGAAAAAAGCTTTGAATGCAGTGCGTCTTAAAAATCGCAGCATTTGGCTGATTTTTGCAGAAGACCTAATAGGTCAGCGCGCAAGCCGTTTGGTTGATAAATACGGCTATGTAATAGCTTTTCCGTCTTTAAACTTGGGTCCAACCGGTGGCGCTGGCGAGGTTGCAGTTTGGAATGCCACAGGCAATAACGTTGCTTTTGACGTGAATAGGCTCAAGCTGGTTTCTGCATCTGGCGAAGAAGTTAATGCCAAATACACAGGCGGTGGCTGGTGCGCCGTGGACAGAGTTGAAAAAGGGAAGTTTGTGGAAGCTAAAGTCCAATTCAAAGGCTCTGCAGGCGAACTTCGCACAGAGAAAACCTGCAATGCAAAATTTACTTTCTCATATCCAAGAAATTTTGTTCCTGACTATGTGGATTACAAGGATGGAAACAATAATATAGGTCGCAAATATTTGGGGCAAAGATAATATGCAATATAAGATTTTGGTTGTAGAAGACGAAGAGTTTATAAGGTCTGGCTTGCAGGAGTGCCTGGAAATAGAAGATTACCAGGTTGCTGTTGCGGGCGATGGCGAAGAAGCTTTGCAGAAAGCGGATGAGTT
>WRMM01000088.1 GCA_009777135.1 Candidatus Fibrimonadales bacterium | reverse complement strand
ATCGTCAATTATGTAGTATTCCAAAAGAGGATCTACCGACCATCCATAAATGCCAAAATAAGAATAATTATACAGATCTTGCCCAACTGTTTGAGCGGTTCCTTCCCTAGTGTAATTATATTGCGCAACAATGGTTCCATATTGGTCATAAGTTTTTGTTTCGTCCCACTGAAAACCAGCACGAGCCAAAAAATTACCGGAATTTGGTCCCCATTCGGCTTTGAATGCTGCGCCACCGCCTTGACCTGCTCCATACACGGTCATGCTACCCGGATCTTTTCCACCTTCGCCAGGCTTGTCAGAATCATTATGCCATCTTTCGTAGTGGAAGTTGGTGCCTGAAATTGCTCCAGCCTGCCGAGAGCCAGTACTGTAGACTATTCCACCTGTTAATGGTGTAGTTTCATTGCAAGGATTTTCAACCAACTGCGCAAAAGCCAGCGCAGAAAAAGCAGCGAGAAGCAAAATGAGTTTTTTCATAATTATAATCTACAAATTATCTGGCCATGGATGCCTGGGATACCGGCCTCTAAGCTCTTTGCGCACCTGGGGATAAGTATTTTGCCAAAAATCGCTCAAATTCCATGTTTTTTGAACAGTGCGGTAGTTGGGAGCCAAAATATCGTAGCGAACGCGCAAACGCTTTTCCGCTATAAAATGCTCGCCCTGCATACCAATAAAATCGCCAATTCGGGCAGAAAGCTCTGCCACGCCATCTGGATTGTACAAATACTTTGCAACCCTGCCATTTGAAAGCCTCAAAGAAGATGGAAAACTCTTATGAAGCCACTCAATCCAATATGAGCCAAAATAATCCTCAATAATTTTTCTGTACCGCTCCTCGCTCAAATCCCGCAGCAAAAAAATTCCAGAACAAAACTCATCCATAATCAGCGTAAAATCATCAGCATCCCACTTTGGAAAATTATGCTCAGGAAAAAGCTGCGCAGCAAGCCTCATCTTTGCAAGCAAAGTTAAATTTGCATCCGTTTGCCACTGGCTTGCAAAATCCTCCTTTTCCATCAAAATTTTCCACGCCTCCGAAGTCTCGCCCTCAAGAGCCTTGCGCTCCTCCGTAGAACATTCGCTTTTGCCAAAATCGCTAACCCGCATCGCAACAAACTGTTTTTGGCCCGCTCTCCAATGCAACTCCAAACGCGACTCTGCGCTTTGCAAATATTTTTCAGGAACAGGCACGTAAAGGCTTGCCGTTGTCTTTTGAAGCTTATTATTTTCGCTCCTCATCAACCCCAAAACCAAAATAGCCTTTTCCCTAGATTCGCAAAAAACAGAAAGGCCATCTTTGGTTTTGTAAGACTGCTCCCCATCGCTCTTATACGCTATGGAATCGGGAAAAGCAGAAAGAAGAAAGTCTGAACCCCGATGACCCCGATTGTCCGATTTACCCGATTTTTCCAATTTTGCCGCATATTGCTGCAGTTGTTCGAAATGTAATTTTTCTTCTTTTTGCCATTTTGCTTTGTCTTCTGCAAGCTGCAAAATGTTTCCGCAACTGTTTTTGTTTTCGCTTTCCAAAATTACTGCTATTGCCAGAATTTCTTTTGAAAGCGTTTTTTGCAAAGCTAAAGCACGTGCCAATTTCAAAGATTGCACAGGAATATGCAAAGTTTTTTTACCCAATTCGGTTATTTTATTTTGATTTATCAAATTTAAATTTTCCAATTCCTGCAAAGCGGCTTCTTCTTTTTGCCTTGGAATATCGCTAAGCAAAGGAATATTTATTTCCAAATTAATTTTCTGCAGCAAAAATCTTTCAATATTTATGCGTTCAATTTCTGGCTTTATTGCCTGCGCAAAGTTTGCCTCGTCTCGTTTGCTCCACAAGCGAATGCACAAGCCTTTTTGCGTGCGTCCCGCTCTGCCTGTTCTTTGCACAGCGTTTTGCATGGCAATTCTGGAAAGCCTAAGCGTTCTGAGACCCGTTTCATCAAAAGCAGTCCGCTCAAAGCCAGAATCTATAACCGCTTTAACGCCCGGAATTGTGAGCGATGTTTCGGCAATGTTCGTTGTGAAAATGATTCTTGCGTTTTCGCTCTGCTCAAAAATTTTTTCCTGCTCTTCCTTCAACTGGCCGCCAAAAAGCGAAAAAAGCTCTGGAGAATTTTTGCCAAGGCTCTCCCTCACTCGCTCCCTGCACATGGCAATCTCCGCCTTTCCTGGCAAAAAAACCAAAATCGTTCCGCCCACCTCATTGTATAAAACGCTCTTAACCGCCCGTTCTACTTGGCTTGCAAGCAGCTCCCCTGCCTTAGCTTCTTGGTGAATAATCTCCACAGGAAACCCTGGATTTTCAACCCTCAAACACTTAACGCCAAGATACCTTTCCAGCGACTCCCTCTCCAACTCCGCAGAAAGCGCCGCCACCCTTTGCCCCCTAGCCAAAGCCACCGCCAAAAGCAAATCCATCTCCGATTTTCGCTCATGAAATTCATCAAAAACAATCCACTCCCTGCTCTCTGCTCCCCGCTCCCCATTTCCCAAAACCTCCTGTAAAAAACTCCCATAAGTTTGAAATAAAACCCTTGTGTTTGGACCGGTTTTGGATTCAAAGCGGAATTTGTAGCCTACGGTTTTGCCTACAGGTTCGTTGCAGCAAGCTGCCAAAAATTTTGCAAGCTCTCTTGCCGCTAGCTGCCTTGGCTGCAATACTGTGACTTTTCCTTGTTCGCCAGCTAAAAGCCAAGGTAAAAACGAGGATTTTCCTGTGCCGGTCGGGGCGGTTAAGAGCAGGTGCTTTTGCTTGGCTATGCAAGCTTCTATCTCTGCTCTTGATTTTGCGAGCGGAAGATTTAGAAGCTTGGAAATCAATATTGCATTTTCCTGTTGCCTCTGAACATTGCCCATAAAAAGCCGCCATGCTCGGCATTTGCCATAATGGTAGAGGCATTGCTATCGGTGCTCAGAGCAAGAGCGGCTATCAAAGAAGCCAGTTCTTCTTCTTCTTGCGAATGGATATTTTCCAAAACTTCCTGCGTGCGGCTCTCATAAACCATGTGCATTCCAGTCCATTTCAGGTTCAAAAAGTCTGGATGCTTCAACACTCCGCGCAAAAATGGAATTGTTGTGCTTATGCCTTCTATGCGAAAGCTAGAAAGCGCGGATTCCAAATTTGAAATGGCTTTTTCTCTTGTGCCAGCATAAGCCATGACTTTTGCCAAAACGGATTCATAATTCGGAGAAACTGTATCGCCAGAAACAAAGGAGCTTTGCACTACAATTCCTTCGCCAAATGGAACGAACATTCGCTCTATTTTTCCCGGCGATGGAGCAAAGTTGCTGTAGGGGTCCATAGCGTCTATATTCACAGCTATAACCGTGCCTTCATTTCTAAAGTTTTGCAAAAGCAATGGTTCGCCGGAATGCAGCCTTATTTGCTCACGCAAAATATCAACGCCTGTGAGCAAATTCGTTACGCCGTGAAAATGCTGAATATTTTCTTTAACATCCAAAAGATAAACATCGTTTTGAGAAACAAAGAAATCCGCATTTGCATAGCCAACAATGTCAAGACCGTCTATCAGGGAAGGAAGCATAGCCATTATTTTGCCTCTGTTCTCTTTTGAAAGGCTTGGGCTTGGGCTTTCTACCAGCAACTTGCGAAAGCGAAACTGAACGGAGCCTTCTATTTCCGGGAAAATCACAAGTTTGCCATTTTTATCCCGCAGAACAGGGAAGGATATTATATGCGGATAAGTTAATGTTTTTTCCAAATAAAGATCTTTGCCATAGCCAAAACGCTCGCACTGGCGAAGCACGCTGTCTATGGCGGTTTGCAATTCCTCTGTGCTTTTGGCTTCTCTTATGCACCTGCCGCCCGAGGCTGCCGCAGCTTTTACCATTAACGGATAGCCTATATTCTCAGCTTCTGCCGCTAACTGCGCAACATCGTCAAAAACCGGGCTATGAGGCAAAACCGCTATGCCAGATTTTATTGCCATTTCATTTAGCAGTTTTTTCTCTTCAATAGTGCTGCGCCCTTTTGTCAGTCCGGTTGAAGCTATAAAAGCTATGCCATGCTGAGCCAGTTTTTTGCTCAAATCCTGGCTTGCCGCCAAAAATCCATACCCAGGATGAACAGCATCCGCTTTGCATTCAACAGCAGCTTTCACAACTTGTTCAACATCCAAATACGGCGAACTTTTTACATTGGAGCTAATCACATAAGCTCGGTTTGCCTCTCGCACTCCTGCTTGATTAAAATCCCCTTCTTCGCAAAGAGCCACTGCCTCTGCGCCCAATCCTTTGATTGCTCTAACGCATGCCGCTTGTATAAGCCCTCTGTTAGCAACTAAAACTCTTTTATACATCTATTAAATTTAGTAAATTCTAAAAATTCAATTCAAACAAAAGGAGCATAACGATGAAAAAATTCCCCATATATTTGTTCATTATTCTCAATTTTCAATTTTCAATTCTCAATTCCTATGCCCAAGACACCCTGTCCTTATTCATCCCAAAAAAGCCAGAAAAACCCTTGATGTTTTGCTCTGCGCAAAAAGAGTGGATTGCAGCGGTGGAGAAACTTGACGATTGGGTGGAAGTTAGAGGGATAAGCAATTTGCTTGTGCAAATGCCTTATGCTACTTTTGATAATTTTACGGGGCATAATCTTTACTGCGGAATTCAGCGGGCTTTTTTGCATAAAGATGCAATGCAGAAATTGAGATGGGCGGCAAATTTGCTGAAAAAACAGGAACCTAACTACAAGTTTGTTCTTCTTGATGCAGGCCGTTCCAACCAAGCGCAAGAAGCGTTGCGCGCTGCAGTGCGAGGCACTCCGTGGCAGCATTTTGTTTCGTCTCCGCAAAGAGGAAGCATTCATGCGTATGGAATGGCTGTGGATGTAGGTTTGCTGGATGAAAACGGCGAGCTTGTGGATATGGGGCTTCCCTACGATTCCTTTGCTTTTTATGCAGGCAAAAAAGGCGAAGAGCAAGCCTTGGAACAAGGCTTGCTAACTGAGGCGCAAATTAAAAACAGAGAATTTCTGCGTTCAATTATGCGGCAAAGCGGATGGATAAATTTGCCAAGCGAGTGGTGGCATTTCAACGCCGCGCCTTCAGACACAATCAGAGCGAAATATGCTCAACCCCTGCCTCTCCGGCAATAAAGGGAGTTTTTCTATATTCCCTCTATGAAATTGCGTCAATTTTATGCTGCTTTTCCAATTGGTCACACACTGTGTGACCAATTAAGCCTCGCCGCCGCCTTGTTTTGTCCTTTTTATCACCCTAAGCATCCCCATTTCTCGCTTTATCCTTTCTGCGCTCAAAACATTATCAAACGGAAGGTGCGCTTCTATGGATTCGTTAAAAGTCCAGTTGCTCATTAATTTTTTCAGCGTGTCAGAAAAGTAACTTTGCAAATTACTTTCTGCCTTTTTGCATTGCTCAAGAATATTATGCGTATTGCTCCACAAATATACAATATCCTCAAAATCATGGCTTGTCCGCAAATCAGGCAAGCCTCTATGCAGCACAGCTTCAAATTTTGTGGCTAAAAAATAAGGCAGTTCAAATAATTTTATTTGCAAATCTCTGTTTAACTGGAAATTAAAAGAATGCTTTATTCCTTCTGCATACCATTTATTTGTAAAACCCATTTGCAAATCAGGGAGCATAATATCTACATAAACTCCATTGAAACTCCATCTGCAAATTGGAGCGCCATCAGACATATCATGTTTAAAACCATGGGAATGCAGCAGTTTTTCCCAGTCTCTAAAATCTAATTTTGCCGTTAATTCAAGAACGCAATCAACATCTTTGGTTGGTCTAACAGGGTCGCTTGCGGGATTTTCCAAATAAAGCTCCACAACCGAACCGCCAACAAAAAATACATGCTTTAAAAGTTTTCCTAGCCCATTCGCAACAATTGCTAACATTTCTCTATTGGAGTGCATAATTTTGAAACCTTGCTTTTAACTCATTTTTTGCCAGGTCAATTTCACGCACCCTGCCTATGCGGATAGCTTCTATAAGCGAAAGCAGTTCGTAAAGAGCTTTGTCTTTTTGAATTGCCTTCACAACGGCAGGGTAGAGAGGTTTAATGCTCTCGCCCAAAGCTGTTCCATTTTCGCTAGCCCATACCATTGCCGTTTGGCTCGCTATTTTTTTGTTAAGCGGCGCAGCAGAAAACGCTGTTAAAAATCCCTTTTGCCTGCCACTTGTTTCTGCAGGATAAACATAGCGAATGCCATGTTCCAAAAACTCCAAAAATGTCGCCGCATTTACTTTTCGCTTGGAAAAATCCAAAAGCCTTGCATATTTGGAGCGATTCAGCGATTCGGAAACCTCGGATTTGCTAATACATAGCTCCGTAGCCAAATCCTGCCCATTCCATGGCTTTTTGCCCATAGCCACTATTTTTGCCAAAACAAGTATATCTTGGGGTTTCATGCTTTTTGTTTTCATAAGCATAAATATAGAAAATTCGCAGTTTGCGAATTGCAAATTAGAATAGCTTTCAGAGCGAAATATGCTCAACCCCTGCCTCTCCGGCAATAAAGGCTTCTTTTGCCAAGTTGACAAAAAGACCATGCCCTGCAAGCCCAGGAATGCAATCCAGTTCTTTGCAAAGAATTTCCGGTTCTTTTATCAAACCGAATTTCGCATCTGCAATTATATTTCCAGAATCGCTGATAACAGGTCCATCCTTGCTGGCGCCAGCCATGCGAACTTCCAAAACCCCGCCCAAGCCTTTTATTTTGGCTTCAGCAAGTCCAAGAGCGGATGGCAGAATTTCTAGAGGAACGGGAAATTTTTCGCCTAAATTTTTAACTTTTTTTGAAGAATCAGCTACCACAATGAATTTGCCTGCGAGGCTTGCCACTATTTTTTCCAGCAAATGAGCCGCTCCGCGACCCTTTATAAGGTTCAAATTCGGGTCAATTTCATCTGCGCCGTCTATTGCAAGGTCCAAATGCGAAACTGCTCCGCAATCTTTTAGCTCAATGCCCATTTTTCGGCAAAGCAGAGTAGTGCTAAAACTGGTGCTGACCCCGAAAAACTTCAAATTTTCCGTTTTTTGCCTCTCCGCAAGCCTTTCCAGAGCAAAAAACACCGTGCTTCCAGTGCCAAGTCCAACTCCCATCCCATTTTGCACCAAATTAGCTGCTGCCATCCCGGCTTGTTGTTTTGAATTCATTTTATGAATTTAGAAAATATCTATATTACGCTCTTCAACGTGGCAAATTTAATGTTTAGTTGAAAGTTGAGAGTTGAGAGTTGAGAGTTATTGACCAAATATCAGGTGCTTGTGCTAACCTTAGCACTCAAGGTCGCTATGCACACAATAACTCTCAACTAGTTTC
>WRMM01000087.1 GCA_009777135.1 Candidatus Fibrimonadales bacterium | reverse complement strand
TATTTTTGCATTGCCCATACCCCAAACCCTATACCCCATACCCAAGCGTTGAATTAATCATTGCTTACTATAGTAAAACATCAGAACGATACTGAGCCGATGGAGAGTTGCCATGGGTGCAGAGCAAAAAACCTGCTTCTATCTTTGCTGCTTCCAAAACGATACGCAGGAGCTGGAAATTTTACGAAGTTCAGCAATGTAACCAGGTTTTTGCTCCAAGTTTTCTGCGGGCGAAAAATTGCTTCCAAATCGTAATCCAATGCTATATAATACTCATAGCGGCTTTTATCCCATCTCCTTGAGAAATGCCCATCATCCAAACCCCAACCAAAAGCAAAGGCAAGCCACTGGGGGTAATAGGCTCTTGCTCCGCTCGGCAGCATTTTTCCAACTTTAAAAGAAAGCCAATGCGTTTGATTTCCATCGTAATAATCATCAACAAAAACTCCTTCGCCGCCAGTCCACTTTCCGCCAATATCTTCGCCGCCATTTTTTCTTACAGAATCCCAATACAAACTTGAACCAGGCCAATATACGAATTTGTAATCAACGTATTGCATTGCAGGAACAAACCTTTTGCCCATAGCATAAAAACCGCCTAAACAGCCCGCAGCAGCATCCCATACGCTATAACCGTATGGAGAAACGCCATCCTTCATTTCTATCAGAAGCTGCGTTACGCTAACTGTTACAGCTGCCCAAAGCGAAGATGCAAAAGGACTCATTCCAGTCCAGTCATAGCTCATTGCAAATATTTCGCTAAAAAGAGCGCCTGTGTAAAAATGTCCAAATTTATCTAAATTAGAAGCGTAATTCATATCTGAGTACAATGGCTCAAAATGAGGAGGCCAAACTGATTCTGCCCACCAGCCTTCCTTAAGATAAATAAAATAAATTGTCGCATAACTAGCGGCAACAGTTCCGGTTACAATCGCAAGCCGAGCGGGAATAATCTCATACGTTTCAATTGTATCAGCCTTATCTATTTGAGAATACGAAACAGAAAAAATCAAAAGCAAAGCAATAAGAAATTTATTCATATCAAATCTCATTTTCCAGCATCTGTTCAAAAGTCTGGCGTTTTCTTATTTGCGTAAATTTTCCTTTTTCCCACAGAATTTCCGGGGCAAGCAAGCGAGAATTATAATTGCTGCTCATTGCAGAGCCATAGGCGCCAGCATCGTGAATCACCAGCAAATCTCCAACCTGCGCAAGCGGCAATTTGCGGCTAACAACAACACCGCCATCTTCTTGGGTAAAAACATCGCAGCTTTCGCAAAGCGGGCCTGCAACTATTGCCTCAACTTCTTCGCCTGTTCCATTTCCGTTCTTATGAATAATTGAAATATGGTGATAAGCTCCGTAAAAAGCGGGGCGAACCAAGTCCGTAAAACCAGCATCAACAAGGTAAAACAAGTTATTGTCCATTTTTTTAACAATGCGAATTTCCGCCGCCAAAACACAGCTTTCGGCTACCAAATAACGGCCAGGCTCAACTTCCAGCTGAACATTATGCCCAACGCTATTGCTTATTCTTTTGCGAGCATTATTCCACATATCGTAGTATTTTTCCAAGTCCATATTATTTTGCTCACCTCTTTTATAAGAAATAGGCAAGCCTCCGCCAACGCTTATGGTTTTTAAACCTTTGCCAATAACAGGAACCAAACGCTCCATAGCAGAAACAACCTGCGACAGATGCTCAAAGTCTGAACCTGAGCCTATGTGCATATGCAAACATTCAACCGCAAAGCCAAGCTGCTCAGCTTTTTGCGCCAATGCTTCAAGTTCTCCATGCCAAACGCCATGCTTGGAAAGATTTCCTCCTGTATTGACTTTTTTGGAATGTCCATGCCCAAACCCAGGATTAACGCGAATGGTTAACGGAATCTTAATACCTGCCTCATGTAGCTGCTCAAGCATGCCTGGGCTTCCTATGTTCACGGGGATAGAATGTTCCTTAACAAGAGCCAATGCGTCTCTGTCAAAAATATCCGCTGTGTATTTTATGCAGCTTGAGCTAAATCCCGCCTTTAATGCGCGAACTATTTCGCCAGCGCTTACTGCATCTACTTCAACGCCCAAACCCCTCATTTTAGATAGTAAATTTACATTCGGGGAAGCTTTTTGAGCGTAACGCACAATATCGAATGAGCGAAAATCGCAAATACGTTTCTCTATAACTCCAAAATCATAAATCCAAAGCGGGGAACCAAATTGCTCTGCCGCCAGGATTATTTCTTTGTCGTCAAAAGCCGGTATTGTTAGACTCTCTTTATGCTGTTTTCGCCGCCGTGACCATCAGAAACACGTTCTGGATTTGATTTGTCGGTTTCCCAATACTGCCCGTTGAAAACGAGTTTGTACTGGTAAACGCCAGCGCTTAATTTAGCTTTTCCGCTCCAGTTTCCGGTTTTGTCTTTTTTGAGAGAGAACGGTTTCCATCCATTGAAATCGCCTGCAACGGCAACAGAATCGGAATTTGGGGCAAATACTTTGAATTCAACATCGCCAGCCTTGCCTTTTGGAGCTGCCTTTTTTGCTTTGGGAGCTTCCGCTTTTACTTTTGGCGCAGCAACTTTAACCGCTTTTGTTGTTTTTGCAGCGGGTTTTGCTGTTTTCGTTTCTTTTTTCACTGCCATGATAGCCTCCTTTTAGGAATACGCATATAAATATAGAAAAAAAATCAAGCTTTGTCAAGTTTTTTGTATATTGCTCTCAAATGGCAATGAATTCTCCTCGTAGTCTTGCTGCGGGGAGAATTTATTGATTTACTCTATTTTATTTTGCTGTTTTTGCATTATTCTTTCCAAAATATATTTTTGATGGCATTTTCTTTCTGTTATTCGCCAGCAGAGAGCGTTTCCAAAAAGCACAATATTCCAAAAACCAAAGAACAAAAACATTATCATTGGAAAAACTGCAAGAGAACCATACAAAATTGACCACCTTGCAAACATAAAGGCTTGCAAAAATCCCATAGCAAGTATAAAAGCTAATATTGCCGCAAAGGTAAAAACGGCTGATATAAGAGCGGAAAGCCATCTCTTTTTTGTTTTTGTAACTGCTGCTTTCCAAAATCCTTCCTGCTCCGAAGCATAAGGCATATAGCAATACAAAAGCCACAAACCAAACAAAACAATGCCAAGCAAAGACAAGGGGGCTGTATTTAGCATATTTTGCGTATAACGCAAAAATACGCTGATAATTCCTATGCCGCCAGCAAATAAAAATAAAAACGGAATAAATATCATTATTTTTTGCAAATAACTGCGAGTTTTATTAATTCCCCAAACTATATTCATATTGATTTCTATTGTGTTTATTGCCAAAAAAAAGGTAAACAGCAAAGCCAAAGCGCCTACCAATCCCAAAGAGTCCAATCTGATTCCCATAGCCTGATTCAAATACGGCATTATATTTTCTAAAATTATGCCTGTCATGGAATTCAATTCAATATTGTTATCCGGAAAAAACGAAGTCAATAATTTGTCTACGTAAGATATGGCATTTTCCAAAAGCTCAGGCAAATAATTCTGCAAATGTTTTATGAATAAATCACCCATGCCAAGGGAAAGACTTATTGATGTTAGCAAAATCAGCAATGGAACTATCGCCAAAAGCGAAGTATAAGAAAGCGCCGTAGCCCGAACCGGACAATGCTCAAGAAAAAATATCCTGAGACTATCGTATATTACCCGAACAGGCAAAGAGCGTTTGCTCATCCAAACATCAAAACGCTCAATATTCATTTAAATACCGCTTTCCTAAAAATATCCACAGGAATTATAGACACAGCAAGCAAAAGCACTATCCCCCACTGCTGCAAATCCAAGCCGTAGCATTTGAATACTTCGCCGCCAAAGTAAACCAGCATAACTTGCACAATCGCTATTAAACCCAAAATCAGCAAAAAGTTTTTATTGCCGCTTATATTGTCAAAAATGTTTATGCTGTCTGTGCGGGCGTTGAATGCGTTAAATGCCGCTATCATAACAAAGAATGTGAAATATGCGGTGTGCAGTTTATCGCCAAAATAGCCTTCTAATGAGAACAAAAATACCAAACTCAAAATAAATATCCATGCAGAGTTTGTGAATATGGTTTTCCACATGCCCTTGCTTACTATAGGCTCGTCTCTACGCTTGGGCTTCTCCTTCATAAAGCGTCTGAGAGCTGCTTCTCCGCCAAAGGCGAGCGCTGCAAGCGTATCCATAACCAAATTAATCCACAAAATCTGTATTATGGTCAGCGGGTTTTCGTGCCCCAAAAGCGGTGCGGCAAAATTTATCAAAACAGCGGAAACATTTATAGTCAACTGGAAAATTATAAACTTTCTTATATTGTTGAAAATTGTTCTGCCATATAAAATCGCTTTGTCTATAGAACTGAAGTTATCATCTAAAATCACAATATCGCTAGCTTCCTTTGCAACCTCCGTTCCGCTGCCCATGGCAAAACCCACATCGGCTTTTTTGAGCGCAGGCGAATCATTAACGCCATCACCAGTCATGCCAACCACGTAGTTTAGCTCTTGGCTTATGCGAACCAAACGGCTTTTATCCGAAGGCAAAGCGCGGGCAACAACCCTTATGTCCTTCATTTTCGCCTTGACTTCTTCATCTGTAAGAGCGGCAAATTCATCGGATGTTATCACAATATCGTTTTCATTTTTCAGCAAACCAGCGTCTCTGGCTATTGCCACAGCGGTTTCTTTGCGGTCGCCTGTTATCATAACAACGCCAACGCCCGCATCAAAAACTTCTTTTATCGCAACAACAGATTCCGGGCGAATTTCATCTCTAATGCCAACAACCCCAACCAAAATCCAATCATCTCCTTCGCAAATCGCAAAAGCTACTGTTCTTATAGCCCGTTCCGCAAGCGAATTTATAGCCTTGTCAATTTCCCCGTGCCCAGAATACGCTTTCTTTTGCCCATCAGAATCGTAATAAAATTTGCATTTTTCGAGGATTTTTTCGGGAGCGCCTTTTATTAGGGTATGGGGTATGGGGTATGGGGTATGGGGATTGCTTATTGTTGTTGAGGAGTACTTATTGGTGCTATCGAAAGGGACTTTGCTTATTATATTTACTTTTATGTCTTCAATGTTTTCTTCTGATTTGCCTGCGAATGCTAATATTGCTCGTTCTGTTGCGTTGCCTCCTATTATTTTATCGCCGGAAATTATGGAGTCGGTGTTTTGGTGAATGGAGAGGGAGAGGTGCTTTTTTAAACCGCTTTGAATTTCGCTGTAGCTTTTGCATTCTTTTAAATTGCCGTCTATAAATGCAACCACTTCCAATTTGCCCTTGGTTATGGTGCCGGTTTTGTCGCTGAATAAAAAGTTCAGGCTGCCTGCTGTTTCTATGCCTGCAATTTTGCGGACAAGCACGTTATCTTTAAGCATTTTGCTCATATTCAAAGCCGAGACTATGGCAATCATAAGAGGGAGACCTTCTGGCACCGCCATCACTATTATCACCACGGCAAGCATCACTGCATCAATGATGTCTTTTATCAGCACTGGCCAAGTTAAGCAATGCTCGCTAAGCACTATGCGCTGGAACAGCAATGCTAGAGCTATGGACACGCCGCCTACGTAACCGAATTTGCTTATTGTTTTCGCAAGGCTTGTGAGCTTAACTTTTAGAGGCGTATCTCTGTCATCGTTTATTTGAAGCTCCTTTGCTATTTGCCCGTAAACAGATTTGTCGCCAACAACGGATACCCGCATAACCGCATTGCCGTTGCAAACCACGGAGCCTCTAAGAACCTCGTCATCAAGTTTTTTTGAAACCTCTTCCGATTCTCCGTTCAGCACGGATTGGTCAACTTTTATATTGCCATCTATTATTATGCCATCTGCGGGAATTTTGTCTCCAGACTGCAGCAGAACCGCATCGCCTGCAACCAAATCATCTATTGGCAGCTCAATAACCAAACCATTGCGGTAGGTTTTTATCCTTATCTTTGAAGCATCTGCCTGCAGTTTTTGAAAAGCGTTCTCGTTCCTGTGCTCAGAAAATGTGGAAACGAATGTTGCCAAAAGAATTGCTATTGCTATGCCCACAGGCTCATACCAGTGCCTTTCCTCTCCAGCGATGAACCCCATTTTAGAGCCTAAAACCAGCAATACATTTACAGCAAGAGCAACTAAAAGAATTTTTATCAGCGGGTCGCCAAAATTTTTCTTTAATTTGGCAAAAAAACCTTCCCGCTCAACCTCCGTTAAACGGTTATCGCCAAATTTAGCCTTTGACTCTGCTGCCTGTGAATCAGTTAAACCGAATGCCATTATCTATTATCACCAAAGCAATCCAACGGAGCGTTAAAGTCGTCTGCCATCCAAATTTGCCCCTTCAAACATCCAAATCCTGTTTTAGGGGTTTCCTCGGCTAAAATAAAATTGTTATCCAGCTCTTCAATAGGAAAAAGCAATATTTCAATGGTCGCACCTATATAATCTTTGGGTATATCCAAAGTTATTTGCTTTGTTCTTGGCTTGCATATCGTTCTAACCATAATAAAGAATATAGAAAACGCCGATTAAGTCAAACTTAATGCTCTGGGACATGGAACAAGCTACATGCGAAATTACATTGGCTGGGACATGATTATTTAAAAATCATGTCCCAAATAACGTAGATTTGCATATCGCTTGTCCCATGCTCCTTGTCCCCAGCGGAGTAAATCAGCGTCCTATAATTTCTATATTCCTGCCATGCCTACTATTACTATTTCAAAAATCTGGAAGCAAATACAGGCTCCCGATTTTAATCCCGCTTGCGATGCCCATCTTGTTGAAAAAGTGAAAAATGCAGCTTTAACTTCAATTAAGCCAGCTAAAGTAAACTTTGGCACAAGCGGATGGCGAGGCGAGATTGGCTCAGAATTTACGCTCAGGAATATTCAAGTTGTAGCAAAAGCTATTTTGCAAATTTACAAAGAAGCAGATGCAGCCACCTTTGAAGCCTTGGGAATCAGCTCTTTTGAAGAACTGCAAACAAAGGGCTTGGTTATTGGGCATGATAACAGATTGCTTGGCAAAGAATTTTGCGAGGTTGTGGCAGACCAGTTTATAAAAGCGGGCGTAAAAGTTTATTACGGCGGAGAAATGCCAACGCCAGAATTCAGCGCTGCGGTAGAGTCTCTAGGAGCGGCTTGCTCCGTAAACATGACACCTTCCCACAATCCAAGCGACTATAGCGGAATAAAATTCAACCCCGCGGACGGAGGTCCTGCAGGACCAGAAATTACGGACAAAATAACCGATAATTCAAACGCAATGATGAAATCCCATGTTTGGGAAGAACTCGGCGAAATAAATTGGGAAACCATA
>WRMM01000086.1 GCA_009777135.1 Candidatus Fibrimonadales bacterium | reverse complement strand
TCCACATATTCGCCATGTACTTTCTCTGGCACAGGCATTGCGCAAAAGTCGCAGTAATTGCAAACAGATGCGCAAAAAGGAATGTGGAGGTAGAGGGAGGGCACTGGGGAAAGGTAGAAATTTCTACATTACCCACCAATGTCAGACCATTTAGAAAAACTTTACGAAAACTGGTTTTTGGATTATGCCAGCTATGTTATTTTAGACCGCTCCGTGCCTTATTACGAAGATGGCTTGAAACCTGTGCAAAGGCGCATTTTGCATACGCTTTACGAAATGAACAAAAGCGATGAGCGAATGCACAAGGTTGCCAATATCGTTGGGCGCGCTATGCAATATCACCCCCACGGCGATGCCTCCATTGGAGATGCTCTTGTGAATATGGGGCAAAAAAAACTTTTGATAGAAACTCAGGGAAATTGGGGAAACCCTATAACAGGAGACCCTGCCGCTGCGCCTCGCTATATAGAAGGGCGGCTTTCTCAATTTGCTCTTGAAGTGCTCTTTAACCCCGAAACAACAAAGTGGGTTTCAAACTATGATGGCAGAAGCAAGGAACCTGTTTGCCTGCCGGTTAAATTTCCATTGGTGCTTGCTCAGGGAGCAGAAGGTATTGCGGTTGCTTTGAGCACCAGCGTTTTGCCGCATAATTTTTGCGAACTCTGCGAAGCCAGCATTGCTGCCTTGAAGGGGAGAAAGTTTGAGCTTTATCCAGATTTTTCCACAGGCGGAATAGTGGATGCAAGCAACTACAACGATGGGCTTCGCGGCGGGCGCGTTAAGGTTAGAGCACGCATAGATAAACAAGACGCAAAAACCCTTGTTATAAGAGAAATTCCTTTTGGAACCACAACGGAAAAACTTGTTGAGAGCATAACAAAAGCAAATGAAAAAGGCAAAATAAAAATAAAAAAGGTTGATGACCACACCTCTAAAACAGCCGAGCTTGTTGTGCATTTGCAGCCCGGCAGCGACCCGCAAATTGTTATAGACGCGCTTTACGCCTTTACCGATTGCGAAAAATCTTTGGCGCCCAATAATTGCGTTATAGTCAATGAAAAGCCTCATTTTCTGGGCACAACGGAAATTTTAAAGAGAAGCGCGGAGCATACCAAAAATCTTTTGGAGTGGGAATTAAAAAATAAAATGCACCACTTGCAGGAACGCTGGCATCTTATAAGCTTGGAGAAAATTTTTATAGAAAAAGAAGTTTATGAGGTTATCAAAAAAGCGCGCGACAAAGATGAAATGATTTCTCTTGTTGATGGCGGATTGAAACCCTTTGTGAAAAAACTTCGCCGCGCGGTTACTCGGGAAGATATTTTGAAACTGGTTGAAATTCCAATGCGCAGAATATCTCTTTTTGACCAGAAAAAAGCAAATGAACTGCTAAAGGAAATAGACGAGCAAATTAAAGATACTGCTCATAAGCTGGAAAATTTAATTGATTACGCTGTTGACTGGTTTAAGGGTCTGCTTAAAAAATACGGCGCAGGCAGGGAACGCAAATCGGTGATAGCCGAGTTTGACAAAGTTAGCGCGGTTCATGTTGCGCTTTCTAATCAAAAACTATACGTTCATCGCAAAGAAGGCTTTATAGGCACAGGGTTAAAGAAAGAGGAATATCTTTTTGATGTTTCGGAATACGATGATTTAATTGCATTCTGCCAAGACGGAACGTTCAAAGTGTTAAAGGTTTCGGAAAAGGCGTTTATAGGCAAAGATATTTTGCTTGTGGAAAAATTCAACAAAGACGATGCTCGCCGAATTTACAACGTTATTTACCAAGATGGCAAAGATGGTCCCGCTTATGTAAAGCGATTTAACGTTGGCGGCATAACAAGGGAAAAAGCCTACGCAATAGGCAAGGGAACGGCAGGCTCAAAACTTTTGTGGATCACTTCCAATCCAAATGGCGAAGCAGAGAGCGTTACCGTTTTCTTAAAGCCCAAGCCGAGAATTAAGCTGGAAATTCCGGTTGATTTTTCAGAGAGCCTTGTAAAGGGCAGGAATGCTATTGGAAATCAAATTACCAAATACGCTGTTAAAAACGTTAAAATGCTGAAAAAGGGCGCAAGCACTCTCGGCGATATGGAACTCTTTTTTGACCAGCTTTCCGGCATGGTCAGCATTGCCAGCAAGGGTGAGAGTTTGGGCGAGTTCGGCAAGTTTGACAAGCTTTTGGTTGTTAAAGAAAGCGGGGCTGCAAAAATCTACGAGGCAAGCGAAACTATTTTAGTGGGCCAGCAAATATCTTATATAGCTCGCTATGAGAGTTCCAAAATTTATACGCTTTTTTATTTTGACGGCGCAGGTTCGCAATATTGCGTTAAAAGATTTAACTTAGAAAACGCTCCGCAAACAACGGAATTTTCTTTGCTAACCGATAGCCCAGAGAGCGTTATGCTTTTATTTTACGACGAAGATGTGCCCATTGCCCAAATTGACGGCAAGGAATACAATCTGGCGGAGATATCCGAAGTTCGCGGCTTTAGAGCCATTGGCAATAAATTAGATTTTAGGCGAGTTAAAAAGGCGGTCAAGGTTCCTGCACTGGTTATGGGAATTTGATTTTGCTTAATAACTCAATTACTATAGCTCGCTTGCCGTTACCGCATAATGCGCGCGGCAATATTCGCATACAACGTCCAAAGTTTCATTTTTTTGCTTCAAGTCTCTTATTTCGCAGGGATGCAAAGAGGAGAGGCTTGCAAGAACGCGTTCGCGGCTGCACGGGCAGTGAGCCTGCGGAACAATTTCTTTTACAATTTCCACAGGGTAAGGGCCTCTCAATTGGTCTAGCAAATCAAGAATTTTATATTCGCCGTCTTTGTAAAAACTTTTCAAATCTGGCAAAGTGCGAACAACTGCATCCATAATTTCAAGCTCTTTTGTGCCTGCATCTGGAAATGCTTCAAGCAAAAAACCCATGGCAAAATTCAAATTAGAAGGATCCTCTTCGGAAACTTCCGCTAAAATTCCCGTTGCGCTTTTTGTTTGCTCCGACTGATGCAGATAAGCGGTTAAATTAACGCCCATTTGCATAGAAGGCGCTTCTACGATGCTCTCCTTTATTCTTTCTGCTTTTTCGTTGAGTTTTATAACCCTTATTTTGCTTGGAACAGCATTAAAATCTTTTTGAGAAATCATCGCTCTCAAAAGCCCTTGCGGAGTGGAATCTGCTTGCGCTAATACCCTGCCTTCTGCTTCTGCTCTAAAATTCACCGTGCCTGGGAATTTCAGCCCGCTGGAAAGCAAAAGCGAAGCTGCTGCGGTTTCTGCCATAAATTTTAATGGCAAGCCTTTAGCCTCGTGTTTTTTGCCAATTTCATTCATGGCATTTTTTATGGAAACAAGCACAAATCTCAGCGGTGCCTTTTCTCCCGTAGCTCTTATGATTATGTCGCTCATATCCCGATTGCATCCCTTATTTCTTGCATAAATGGCTTGGCTATCGCTCTTGCTTTTTCTGCTCCATAAGCCAGAATTTTATCTATTTGCGAAGTGTCTGCCAAAAGCATGTTGTACTTTTCTCTTGGCTCTGCGAGGCTTTCTTCCAAAAGCTCTCGCAAAGCTTCTTTTGCATGCCCCCAGCCCATTCCGCCTGCGCGGTAGCGAGCATCTAAAGCGGCTGTTTGCTCTTTGCTTGCAAAGAGTTTATACAATGCAAATACATTGCATTTTTCCGGGTCTTTAGGCTCTTCTATTCCTTGGCTGTTAGTCACAATTTTTCCAACTTTTGCTTTTAATTCTTTGCTGCTCAAAAAAATCTCAATTGCATTGCCATAAGACTTGCTCATTTTGCGTCCATCAAGTCCAGGGATAATATTCGTTTCCGCTTGAATAACTGGCTCTGGCAAAACAAAAATATCTTTGCCATATTGCTTGTTAAAACGCTCCGCAACGTCGCGGCTGAATTCAACATGCTGTTTTTGGTCTTTGCCAACAGGAACAATATTGGATTTGAACATTAAAATATCGGCATTCATAAGGCACGGATAGCAGTAAAGCCCCATATTTACGCCATCGTCAGGGTCTGTGCCTGCAGCCTGGTTTTTTGCGACCTTGTCTTTATAGGCATGGGCGCGATTCATAAAGCCTTTGGGCGTGAAGCACGAGAGCAGCCATGAAAGTTCAAAAATTTCTGGAATATCGCTTTGCTTGTAAAACAGGCCTTCTTCTGGATTAAGCCCCAAAGCAAGCCATGTTGCCGCAACCTTATGCGTGTTGCTTTGCATTTCTTCTTTGCTGTGCACCGTTGTTAAAGCGTGATAGTCTGCTATAAAATAAACAGTGCTGTACTTTTTTCCAAGTTCAAGAGCAGGCCGTATTGCGCCAAGGTAATTTCCCAAGTGCGGAGCGCCTGTGGGTTTAATGCCGGTTAGGGATATTGGTTTAGACATGGATGTAAGGTAGAAATTTCTATATTTCTCCCATGCATCTTTTTTACATAATACTCATGCTTTTTTGCGCAGCTTTTGCGCAGACGAGTTTTCAGGAACAGCGTACCGCTTTAGAAGCTGAAAAAGCTACGGTTGAAAATGATATTAAAAGAATAAATACTCAGATTGCCAGAACGGATTCCATTTCAAAAGAGGAACAAAGATTCAGAACAGAGCAGCAGTCTAGGCAAAAAACGGATATTGAACGGAGGCGAAGCGAGATTGAGCAGCTCAACCAAAAATTTTCGGAAATCAACGCTGAAATAAGAAGAGAAAAAACAGCCATTGCCAGCTCTCAAATTCAAGTTGAAAATGTAAATGCAACCCGCAAAGCCTTGGCTGTGCAGCTCTTGACTCATTGCCGCAAGCTAGAAGATTTTATCAGAACAAGTTTGCCTTGGGATACAGACACTAGACTTGAGAGAATTTCTGTGCTGTGCCGGGATTTGGAAAACAGCTCGGCATCAGCGGAAGAAGGTTTCTCCCGCTTGCGCGCAATTTACACAGAAGAAATACGCTTTGGCGACGAGGTGCAAATCAGCAGCCGCGCCATAACCCGCAACAATGGAGAAATCATAAACGCAAACGTTTTGCGCATAGGCAACCAGTGGATAGTTTACCAAGACGACGCTGGCTTTATGTACGGAGTTCTCAACAGAAAAATCAAGGATGGCAAATACGAATACGCATGGAAAGAAGACTTATCCTTTGAAGAACGCCAAGCAGTAAAAAACGCCATAGACGTAAAACTCTCCCGCAAACCGCCGCAGCTTGTCAGGCTGCCGCTTTCGTTGTCAATGGACAATTGATAATTGACAATGATTTGCCAATTAAATTTTCTACATTACTCCAATGCTTTATGGTGAAATTTCTTCATATCAAACGGGTGTTGGTATTCCCTTGTTTTCTTTGCGTTCAAAAGAAAGTGTTGGGATTGGCGAGTTTTTAGACCTTGTTCCCTTTGGGCAATGGGCTAAAAAGTGCGGATTAGACTTGATTCAGCTTTTGCCGGTGAATGATACCGGTGAAGAATCCAGCCCTTACAGCGCAAGGAGCGCATTCGCTCTTAATCCGGTATATATACGCTTGCAAGACATTGAAGGAGCAAAGGAGATTTTAGGCGATGAGCCTGCCAAGCAGAGCAAGAAATTTGCAAAGCAGCCTCGCATTCCTTATATAGATGTGGTTCGCTATAAACGCTCTGCATTGCGAAAGATTTTTGACGAAAAAAAGAAAGATATTTTAGCCGACTCGCATTTTAAGGCATGGGTTGAGCAGAACGGCTGGCTTCGCCCATACGCCGTGTTTTGCGCGCTCAAGGCAGAAAACAATGAAGCCTCGTGGAAAGACTGGCAAAAAAAAGACAAGCCTAAAGAAAGCGATGTTTTATTTCAAAAATGGATGCAATGGGTTGCAGAGGAACAATTCTTGAAAGCTGTTGCCGAGCTTAACAAACTGGATGTTCGCTTGAAAGGCGATATTCCCATTTTAATCAACGAAGACAGCGCGGATGTTTGGCATTGCCCGCAATTTTTTAGCCTTGAAAACCGCGCAGGCGCGCCTCCCGATATGTTCTGCTACAGCGGGCAAAACTGGGCATTTCCAACCTACAGGTGGGAGAACCTTGAAAAAGAAAATTTTGGCTGGTGGCGCGATAGGGTAAATCATGCGGCAAAATTTTACCATGCTTACCGCATAGACCATGTTTTGGGATTTTTCCGAATATGGGTTGTGCCAGAACAAGAACACACCGGAATTTTGGGGAACTTTGTTCCCTCTGTGCCAATTTACATGGACGAGCTTTTGCAAGCCGGCATTCCAAGGGAAACTGTGCGTTATTTGACTTTGCCAAACTTTGGCGAGGAGCAGCTCAAAAATGGATTTGGGAGCTGCACGGAAGAGGTCAAGCAAAAATATTTTGAGCCTTTGCAAGGTTCTTATGGCCGTTATATTTTGCGCTCTGAATATCGCTCTGAGCGCGCGATTATATCTTTGAATGAAGAGCAGGCTATTAAAGACGCTTTGCTTAACGTTTACTGGGATAGGGTATTTACGCCTAGCAGCACGGAAGATGCGCTTTGGCCTTATTGGTATTGGTATAATGCGCCGGTTCTGATGACTTTGCCAGAGCATGAGGTGAATGCGATTAAAAACATAATAAAAAGCAATGAGGCGAGGCAAGAAGATTTGTGGGGCAAAAATGGCTACAAGCTTTTGAGCGTGCTTGCCAAAGAAACCGATATGCTTGTTTGCGCAGAAGATTTGGGCGCAGTGCCGAATTGCGTTCCGGGCGTTTTGCAAGATTTGGGCATTTTGGCGCTCAGAGTTGAGCGGTGGAGCCGCAACTGGAAGCAAGACGGCAGCCCCTACATTCCGCTTTCCGATTATCCGCGCCTTTCTGTTTGCACAACCAGCAACCACGATTCTTCCACGCTTTTGGGCCTTTGGAACGAACATGATTTTGACAAGGATTATTACTGGAGCCACATTGGGCAAAGCAGCAAAGCGCCTGCGGTTTTGTGTGCGGAGCATGTGAAGCTGATAATTGAAAACCTGTTCAAAGCAAACAGCCTGCTAGCAATTTTGCCGCTCCAAGACTTCATGGCTCTTTCGCAAAAATTCATCCCGCAAGACCCTGACACAGACAGAGTAAACATCCCTGGCACCATAGGCTCTCAAAACTGGAGCTGGAAAATGCCCTGCCTGCTGGAAGAGTTGCTAAAGGAAGCGGAATTGAACAAATGTATTTACGATTTGGTTTCAGCGAGAAAAACCTCAAAATCATAATCGCATAAATTTTTTTCATAAAAGCGATTTGCCTCTATTGCAGATGCTCTCAAAAAATGCTTGTGGCTTTTGTGCAGAGCGGCAGATATGCTGGCGTTAATTTACTATATTCTAACCTTAAATGCTGCATGACAGAATTATAAATAGAAGCAAAAATTCGATATTACGCCTTGTTTTATTGGTTTTTTGCACG
>WRMM01000085.1 GCA_009777135.1 Candidatus Fibrimonadales bacterium | reverse complement strand
TTCCGAAAGATAATAAAACAATAATGGCAAGTCAATATAAATTGTATTTGCCGAGTGAAAAAGAATTGCTTAAAGAACTCAAAAAAATAGCTCCACCGCCTTGTCCTCGCTCATAATGTGCTCAGGTTTCTGGTTTGCTCTGGATGCTAAGGAACGGGAGTTTGCCGGGGGGTTGTGGAGGAAGGCTAGGGCTAGAGTTAGAAAATCGGGATAATCGGATAATCGGGGTCATCGGGGTTCAGACAAATTCGCCAGCTCGCTTCCTAGGTTCAGACAATTACCTCAACGCAATAATCTGTTCTTTTGGTAAACTGGTTACACGAGCTATGAATGCAAGGCTGGAGCCTTCTTTGAGCATATTCTTAGCGACTCTAATAACGCCCTTTTCCTCGGCATATTCCAGCTGAGCCTTGCGGTCAGCCTTGGCCATCATACGAGCAGTGTATAGCGAGTATTCCATATCAGTAAAATTAGAAAATTTGGCGAGATCAAATAATCTATCGAAAAACTTTCCCTTAAAATGCTTAGGCTTGCTGCCGAGCGTATGCGCATAACGCAAAGAAAAAAGAAGCTGGTCCTGAAAGCTCAGACACTTTTCAACAGCCTTTTTGAACCTAGGCAGTATAACGAATGCAAGACCTAAATAGTCGTATCTTATCTCTGGGTAATCATCATCGTGCAAAGATATGTATCGAATTATGTCATTATGATTTCCTTCCAAATAAGGCTCAAAATCAAGAAAATTTAAGGAATAAGTATTCGGAAAGTTAAAATCCCAGTTCTTGCCCTTTTTGCCAGACTTGGCAATGGACACTCCCGTATAAAAGATAGCTCTCTTAACAAAAAGCTTCTGCGGATTCACTTGCATTTCTACAATGAACTTGTTCCCATTCTTATCCTCGCAACTTATATCAAGAACGGCATCCCTGTTCTTTTTCATTTCGCCCGGCATATAAGGATTCTTGATGGTTACGTTTTTTATAGGGTGCGCAAGTTTCTTTTCAAGAAAAACGTTGAGCATCTTGGCAAGCTGCTCCTCGTCTCCTTCTGTTGCGAATGCTTTTTTGAAAGCATGGTCGTTAGTTAGCTGCGCATAGCGGCTCGGCGGGATAAATGTGGCGTTGCCAACGGCAACGGCTTTTCTTGGCATAAATGCCTCCTGCGAAAAGGGTTAAATTTAAATTGAGCGCTCGCTAAAAAACGAACTGTTCTTAGGTTGAAAGTAAATGCAGAAAAAGAATAGTCCCCAAGACTTGAAGGTAATATAGAAAAAGAAAAACAAGCATTCGCTGTGAAATCGGGTCAATCCTAAAATCGGGGTCATCGGGGTTCAGACAAAAGGTTTATTATTTTCGGAATGGGTCATGTGTTAGCTATCAATCTCAAAACCGAGCTTTTGCAGAAATTGCAAGATATTGAATGGGACGACTTTGAGGTAAAGGAATCAAAGCAGGAACTGCCAAAAAATATCTGGGACACAGTGAGTAGAGTTTGAAACGTTTACTGATTACTCGGAAGTTACCTTCTTTTTGGGTGAAAAAACTGTGGAGAAAACTAGGGAGAAAATACTTGCAATAATAAAAGAAACTCCAGAAATTACGATAAAAGAATTGGCAGAATTGACAGAATTAACAGTAAAAGGAATTGAATGGAATATAGAACAACTTAAGGCAAAGGGGCTACTTGAGCGTGTTGGTTCGGATAAGGAAGGGTATTGGAAAATAAAAATTGTAGAAAAAGGCCTCTCAGAAAAGGTTAAGAAAAAAGATTTGGCAAGCAACATGGGAGCGACACAGAAACTACCAGAAACAATGAAAGCAACATTGAGGAGAAAATTCTTGATTTGCTTAAAGCGGACGGCTCAATTTCGCGTTCCAATATGGCTGAAAATCTTGGTATTTCCAGTGATTTGGTAAAGTATTATATAGATAAATTGAAAAATAAGAACATGATAAGAAGAGATGGCGCTGATAGAGGTGGGAGATGGATAATAGTTTAAAAAAGAAAATTCAGACAATCTCTTCAACTAGATAAATATCGCTGCGGCAGTGCATATCTGAAATGCCGTTTGCCATTTCTTTGTAGGTGCTGGAGTTATAAAAAATATCAAGAGCTTCGTTGTATGGGATGTTTTTTTGCTCTCTTAAAAGCTCAATTATCCTCAAGTATTTATGCCTCAAAAGAAGTTTATTCGCTTTCATTTCATCTCCTCGCTTGAAACAAATTGCAAATATTTATCCATTGCCTGCTGTTCCTTAAAACAATACTGAATATTAGGTTTATCAAACCGAAGCCTGCTTATTGCCTGTTCCTTTGTTCTATATCCCTGCAAATATTCTTCTATAGTGTCAAATACATTGTCATTAGCTATTCCGCCTATTATAATCTGGTATTTTGCTCCAATATCGTTTCCCGTTCTGCAAGACACTATAAATTCCAACCATTCTTCTGAGTAGCTTTCAAAACTCAAACAATTCAAAGATGATAGAATATTCTTGTCAATTTCAAAAGCAGATATTATTCCCTGTCCTTTTACTTTGATAAACCGCTTTGACCATTTTTTTGCTTGTTCCTTAATTGGCGTTGTGTAAAATCCTCTGCCAAAATCAAGTGTGCTACGAGAAAAAGACAAATCAGGTTTTTTAATTGTTAAATATGAGCCATGATACAAAATCATACTTCTACACCTTTTTGTTTCATAACATCTATAATATCCTCAACTATATACTCCTTGCCCTGCGTATGCAAAACATCGTAGCAAGGGACAATGTAATCGTTTAAAACGCTACTTTCTTTTGTGAGCATTTCATAAACAACATCCCCTGTTTGCCCAAGTTTTTCAGCAATAGACTCAATGCAAAACACAGAAAATTCCATTTGTTTTTTGTCCATGCGGAATAAAATAGAAATTTCCCCAAACGCCCTTTGTAAAATGGAATTGTTTTACTGTTTCTGGGTAATGCTCAAAATACTTGAATTCAGTAACAATCGGTTTGCCAGAATTTTGCTTTTTAACTGTTTCTACGGCTCTTTGTTTAGCATGTTTTCTTATTTTAGTAACATAAAACCCTCTGCCAAAATCTCTATAGTATTCGCTTTTGGCAATGTCTATTTTTTCAATTTTAATATTGCTTCCGTGAAAGACTTGCATTTAAAGCCAGCCTCCATTATTCCTGCAAATTTCTAAAAGCGCTGCATGAGTATGGATTTCATTTTGCGTATGCTCATACTCATAATGTTTAAAAAGAAAGTCAACACCGCCAAATTCTTTCAAATATCTATAAGCCTCAGGTATAGGCCTCTTAAAACCGCGAGCAAAGCCTATTATTATCCAATTTATATAGGCAATGCGATTTTTTGCCTTTTCGCTAAGCTTTCGTTTCATATTCAAAACCTCAATTTGACAATCAATGGTAATATATAAAATACTAAAATACCACATCCCCAATTTCCTGAAACAAATGTCCAAGGTACTAGCCACAATTCTTGTAGCATTCCTTTGCTCAAGAATAGTAATTTATCCACTCCCTGCATTAATCCTCTCCGCCGCCTTGTCCTCGCTCATAATGTGCTTTGGTTTTTGGTTCGCTTTGGATGCAAAGGAGCGGGAGTTTGCTAGAGGGTTGTGGAAGAAGGTGAGGGCTAGAGTTAGGAAATCGGGAAAATCCTAAAATCGGGGTCATCGGGGTTCAGACAAAGGTTAAAATGCTGCGAAAATACAGAAACAGCATGTTCTTTGCTATGCGTTTATTGTTTTCGGAAAGGGTCATGCGCAGAGGATAAAATAGAAATTTTAAAGCTAAATGTTTTTCTATATTCAAAGCGGAAACTTTATTAGCTCAAAGGAAAAGAAGGTCAAAAATGGAGTTAAAAGCTAAAGAATATAAGCATTTTGAGAATATCAAACTGCTTCGTGCTGATGGCAGCGAATATTGGATGGCGCGTGAATTAGCCCTTGCTTTAGATTATACGCAATGGCGAAATTTTATGAAAGTTTTGGATAAAGCTATGATTGCTTGCAGCAACAGCGGCCATGATGTAGTTTACGATTTTGCTGAGGTCAGCAAAATCGTAGATGCAGGAGCAACATCAAAGCCTGTGAAAGATTATGAACTCATTGCTAATCTTTTTCGCATATCGCAAACAGAAGAAAAACTCAAACGAGATGTTATAAAAAATGCGAGCGAAGCCAATAAAATTCACCATTCTGTTGGGAGTGAAGTTCGTGCCGCAATCAAACGAGTTGGCGGTACTATGCCAGAAGATTTACCAACGCCTAGCAAAAGCATATCTCAAATTGAAAAAGAACGCCTTTCTGAATTAAAGCGAAAAGCTAAGAAAAAAATGCTAATGCTGGATGAGTAATATAAAACTGGATCGAGTAGCGGTGTTTGCGGCGAGTGCTTTGTTTATTGGGTTGAGCGCTGGGAAGAGGAGAGTTTTGGTTGAGTTTGTGAAAGCTAGAGTTATGCAATCGGGTTAATCCTAAAATCGGGGTCATCGGGGTTCAGACAAAGGTTTATTTTCTACATTACAGCAGATGGAGAAACAAAAGATAACATTGAAAGATTATCCTGAATTGCTGCTTGAAATCAAGGAACGGGTTAGGTTTGCTTCTTTTAAACAGGAACAAGAAGAGGTTAAACAATGTATATAAACATACCAGACATATTGAAAAAAGGCGAAGGATTATCTGTGGAATTTAAACGCGCCAAAAATAAACTTCCAGAAAATCTTTTCGATACCGTTTGCGCTTTTCTGAATCGCAATGGAGGCACAATATTGCTTGGCGTAGCAGACAACGGAAAAATCGAAGGGGTTGATGCTAATGCCGTGCAGCAAATGAAGAAAGATATTTCTAGCTTGAGCAATAATCCGCAGAAACTTTTTCCAGCGTTTTTGTTTGATGCACAGGAAGTAAAGTTTGAGGGTAAATGGTTAATTCATTTTTTTGTGCCCGCTTCTTCACAGGTGCATACCTGCAATGGAAAAGTGTATGACCGTGGCGCAGATGGCGATTTCATACTGAAAGCCAGTGAACAGATTAAATCCCTTTATGTACGGAAAAGCAACCTTTACTCTGAAAATACTATTTATCCCTACCTTTACGAATCGGATTTTGTCCCTGGAATTATAGAAAAAGTCCGCAAGAAAATAAAAGTGAACCGTCCCGACCATCCTTGGAATGATTTGTCGGATATAGAATTTTTTAAGATAGCTGGATTGTACAGAAAAGACATTGCTACTAATACGGAAGGTTTTACAATGGCAGCGTTATTGCTGTTTGGAAAAGATGAAGTGATAATGGGCGCAATACCTCATTACAAAGTTGATGCTTTATTGCGAATAAAAGATCTTGACCGCTATGATGACCGCGAAAATATCAAATGCAATTTGATTGATGCTTATGACCGTTTGATGGCGTTTGTAGCAAAACATTTGCCCGATAAGTTTTATTTGCAAGGAGATATAAGAATTTCTTTGCGCGAAAAGATTTTCAGAGAAATTGTGGCAAATATGCTTGTGCATAGAGAATATACCAATGCTTATCCGTCTTCGTTTGTAATATATAGAGACAAAGCAGAAACAAAAAATGCAAACAAACCCCATACGTACGGGCAGCTTTTACCCGATAATTTTGAGCCTTTTCCCAAAAATCCGCATATTATACAGATATTCACTCAAATTGGGCGCAGCGAAGAACTTGGCACCGGCGTAAGGAATGTATATAAATACACAAAGGCATATTCGGGCAAAGACAATATCGAATTTGAGGAAAAGGATGTTTTTATTACGCAAGTGCCGTTAGGAGATATTTTTGCAGATAAAAAAATAATTGGCGTAAAAGATGGCGTAAAAGATGGCGTAAAAGATGGCGCAAAAGAAGTTTTATATTTGATAAAGCAAACTCCGCATATTACAACCAAAGAGCTGGCAAATCAGTTAAATATGCCATTTAGAACAGTTCAGCGATACTTGGAAAAGTTAAAAAAAGAGAAGAAAATATACCGTGTTGATGGAAGAAAGCATGGTTATTGGAAAATAAACACATAGGTTTTTAGCGTAAAAGCGTGTTCGTTGCATTCTGACAGTTTACCTGCCGCGCCAGCAGTTATCCCATTGCCGGGGGCGGGTTTGCTCGGCGGGAGCGGAGGGGGACGGCGATATGAGAATAGCTTTGGTTTGCGACTGGCTGACCGATATGGGCGGAGCCGAGCGCGTGGTGGAAAATCTGCTGAGCATGTATCCCGAGGCTCCGCTCTTCACATCTATTGCGCGACTCAAAAATTTACCTGACTTTTTTAAGAAGCGCAACATTAAAACATCGCATTTGCAAAAACTGCCAGGCTTTATGAGAAAAAGCCATCAGCGGCTTTTCCCCTTTTATCCATTGGCGTTTGAAAGCTTTGATTTGTCGGGCTATGACGCAGCCATAAGCAGCTCGATGTGCTGCGCCAAGGGCATAATCACTGGAGCAAGCACGATTCATATATGCTACTGCCACACTCCCATGCGTTATATTTGGGAACAGAAAGAAAATTACGAGAAGGGAATGGGCTTGCTGAAAAAATTCATATTCAGAATATTAGTGCATCGCATGCGTTTATGGGATTACGCAAGCTCACAGAGGGTGAATTACTTTATAGCTAATTCTAGCACGGTTCAGAAACGCATAAAAAAGACTTACGGCAGGGAAAGCGTTGTGATTCATCCGCCAGTTCGCTGCTCCGAGTTTTTGCCTGGCGAAACGGATGGGGACTATTACTTTGTTCTCAGCCGCCTGGTTTCCTACAAAAGGTTCGATTTGGCAGTGCAGGCATGCTCCGAACTTGGCAGGAAGCTTTTGGTAGTCGGCAACGGGCCGGAGCTTAAAAATCTAAAGAAGATTGCGAATGAGAATGTCAAGTTTTTAGGAAGCCTGCCAGATAGCGAAGTTAAAAAGCACATGTCCGAGTGCAGGGCATTGCTTTTCCCGGGCGAAGAGGATTTCGGAATAGTTCCCGTTGAAGCTATGAGTTGCGGCAGGCCCGTGATAGCGTTCGGCAGGGGTGGCGCTTTGGATACGGTGATTGATGGCAAAACGGGCGTTTTGTTCGGCGAGCAGACTACGGAGAGTTTGAAAGAGGCGATAGCGAAGTTTGAGGGCATGGAGTTCGACAAGCAGGCGATACGCAAACATGCGTTGAAGTTTGACGAGAGCGTGTTCAGGGAGAGGATTGCGGAGTTTGTGAAAGAAAAGGTTGCGGAGGATAGATGCTAAGCCAATTCTTCCTTAAGCATACCGTAAACTTCTTGCCATGGTTTTTGCCAAAGCAAAGTACTTGCATTGGAAAGCTGTTCGTAAAGTTTAGAAGAATAAAAAGATTTTATGGCGGCAGATTCTGTTATTTTAAAATCCACAACCATTGCTTCAAGGACAAGCTCGGTTATATTGTCAATGGCAGAATGAAATTC
>WRMM01000084.1 GCA_009777135.1 Candidatus Fibrimonadales bacterium | reverse complement strand
GCTTGAGTAAATCAAGCACTTCTTCACGGAGTTCTTCCCGGCCTTCTTCTTTCCACACCTTCTTGGCTATATTCAAGTCCCATTCGCCGAATATCATGTTCCTTACCTCCGATGAGTTAGCTTCCAAAAACTTTTTCAACACATTCCGCCCTATGCAGTCAGAAACAGCGCACTCAATCGCCGAATCCCTGTCCATGGTCTTCATGTATTCTCTTATCAAATATACAAATATTTCGTAGCCTTTCAAAGTTTCGCTTCGGTTTGCCAATTCCTCGTTGCAACCCTTGTTTATGTTGAGCACTTTTACCGTTAAATCAAGTGTATTGGAAGCCTTGCCATAAGGCTCTATGTACATGTCAGATAATTTTAATTCCAGCTCGTCTGGAAAGTCTTCTTCGCCGTTGTACAGCACTATAAATTCGGGTTTGGGCACAGGTATCTTTTTTATGCGGTAAAGGCTTTTAGAACCCATAAGCCTATCGTAGATTTTTGTCGCATATATAAGCATCCGCATGGGCATGTTCTCATTGAGCGTAGACTGGTGCTCAATTAGCACCACGATTTTGCCTTTCAGAATAAAGGCTATGTCATTTGTCCGCCCCATGAACAGCACATTTTCCAATGTGGCAATCTGTATGTCGGTATCGCTGCCATAGCTGGTGTTTTCAATAGCGTTGTAAAGTTCCAGCAACTTTTCTTTGTCGCTGAACAACTTTGTGAACACGCTATCCTTGTGGTTGCGATTTGTTTTTATCTCGAACATCGGGAAATCTCCTATTTTTTTTCCTTCTATCCCTTAGACGGAAAAAAGGGGGTAAAATCAGACAAAAAAATGAAAAAAGCGTATTTTGCAACACATTGTTGACATTTTCTTTTGCATGGCAAACTTAATGTTTAGTTGAAAGTGGAGAGTTGAGAATTAACTCTCAACTCTTCACTCTCAATTCTCAACTAGTTTCCGCTCTGCATTCTAATATACCTATCCGGCACATTTAAATTCCAAATGCTGCCAGACCATTTTTGTTTTTTGTCAATCTCTCTGATTTCCAACTGCAAAGACGGATAATTATCCGTCTCTTCGCTCCAAAAAACCGAAACCGAATTTTCGCCGTATTCCAATTTTAAATCTGACATAGAATCTTTGCAACCAAGCGCATCTACCTTGCGACCCAAAAATAAAAGCGAAAATTTATGTATATCAACGCCGCCATAAACAGGGATATAAACGCAGTCGCCCGTGCCTTCCATATATCTTTCCTCTTGAGGAAAAACAACTTTCCAGCCATCGCTTTTCCAAAGAAGGCTCGCCGCTCCAACTCCAAAAGTTCCGCTCAATTCCAAGCGGTATCTTTGATTGGGAACAGCAAAAAGAACAGCGGATAATTTTTCCCTAACATCATTCTGAGAAACAGAAACCATCGCCTTAACCCGAGCGCTGTCTGGCAAAACAACTTTATCGCCTTCTTCAAAATAAGTTTGCACAGCAGGCTTTGACACGCAGGAAATTGTCTGAACCAGAATTCCCAAAATTACCAAGATTTTCAGAATATCCCCATACCCCATAATGCCCTAATCCTTGATTTTTGATCTGTATTCTTTTGCTTTTTCTTCTAAATTCAAGGCTTCGCAGACTGCTGCTAAGTGTTCCCATAGCTCTTTTACGTCCATGCCGGCGGCGGCTAGTTTTTCTAGAATTTCTAAGGCTTCTTTGTGTTTGCCAATTTTGTGAAGACCCCAAGCTTTGGAATCTAAATAAGATTGTTCTTCTGGAGAAAGCACTAGGGCTTTGTCAACTAGAGTTATGCCTTTTTCTACATCCAAGTCGCGGTCAATTAGCATGTAACCCAAATTATTCATTGCAATATGATTTTCTGGCTCTCGCGACAAAAGCTGCTCAAGCCAGACTATAGCTGTGGTCACATTGTTCATAAGCTCAAAATTATGGGCTATTCTAAGTGCTATCGCAGAGGAATTTCCTCCCAAAGAATCCATAAAAAATATGGTCAGCAAAACTTCATTCGCTTCGCTGTACTTTTTCAAAGAAGTTAAAATCTCCGCCTGCAAAAGCCCATATATGGAATATTCTAGTCCCTTTGCCCTAAACGCCTCGCCCAGCAAATGCGCAGTCACAGAATCTGGCACGTCTGTTTTTTGATAGAGGCGAAGCTGCTCCTGCAAAAGGAGCGATGGATAGTCTAGCTCCGCAAGCAAAATGTCAAAAATATCTTTAAGCTCGTGAGCAATCTTATTGGATTCCAATTCGTCTTCTTTAAATTCCGAAGTCCTTAGCAAAAATTCCAATAACTGCGCATACTCAAATAAAACAGGATAATTATCACCCATTTTTTCCAGCGATTTTTTATAATATATCCTTGCGCTGTCTAAAGCTCCGCTTTCTTTATAAAGTCTGGCAGCAAAGAGAAAATTATCTGCCGTGGCTTTTGGACTTTGCACAGCAAGCTTTAGCAAAGGGAAAGCCTCGTCTATTTTAGACTGCCTCAATAAAATCTTTATAAGCTCGCCCAGCAAAAAATAGCTTTCAGGGTCATTGGCAAGCGCTTTTTTGTAAGCCAATTCCGCTAAAATAATCCTATCCGCTTCAATCAAATCCAAAGCAAGCAAAAAAAGACCATGAGCAGCATCTACATTCGGAGTGTCTGCTTTTAGCAAGGTATCTATTTTAGCAAGCTCCTCTGCCATATTGATTTTAGGCGCTTCTTGAATTTTAGCAGAATCTGCCACATCGGTAACAGGCGCCGGCCTGCTTGCGCAGGAGATTGTCTGGATAAGAATACCCAAAATAATCAAGATTTTCAGAATTGCCGTCTTTTCCATTCTCTGCTACTCCGCTACCGTTAGGTCTATTGTTGTTCCAGGTTCCAAATATTCTCCTGGCATTGGATTCAATGTTAAAACCGTGTTGGGCAGTTTGTCTTCTGACGGCATGTTTGTTACGTTGCCTAACGTTAGCCCCAAAGAATCTATGACTGCCATTGCTCTGCCCAGCGACATTTCACGCAAATTTGGCAGCAAAACCTTTCCCGAGCTATTACCCGAAGATACTATTATATTTACTCGCGAACCTATGCGCGCTTTGCTGCCCGCTTCAGGTTCTGTGCGAATAACCACCCCTCTTGGAATAGCTGTGTGCGCGCCTTCTATCTTTGAGCCAAGCACAAGTTCAAGCCTTTGCAGAGAAATTTCTGCCTGCCTTAGGCTCACTCCGCGCAAATCGGGGATTTGCACCTCTTGCCTGCCTTTGGAAAGCGTTAAAAAAACAGTTCTGCTTTCTTTTACCGTTCTGCCAGCTATCGGCATTTGAATCAGCACATTATTTGCTGCAATTTCGCTGCTATACCTGCCCTCTTTTGCCCATTTTGCGTTCAAGCCAGCCCTTTTCAAAACGGCCTCAGCCTCATCCGCCGATAAATCCACAACGTTTGGCACAGGCAATGTTTTTGTTAAGCGACCCGCTGTAACAGGCATAACCACCCAGTTTATGACAGCTGCAATAGCAGGCACCGCAAATACCCAAAAAACAATGGCAAAAAGCATTGGTCTGCGATTCAAAAAATTCGGGACAAATTTCATTTGTTGAGGTAATATAGTAATGTAAACGTTGATTAATCAATGCTTGGGTATGGGGTATGGGGTTTGGGGTTTGGGGTTTGGGCAAACGGTATTTCTGTGGATATTGGGATGTTGCAGACGTTCGTTGCGATGTTGCGGAGGTTCGTTGCGAATGGGCGAAAGATTTTTCGCCCCTACACGGGCGTGTCATTTGGTATTTTTCGTGTCGGCATTTGTCATATTCGGGATAAACGCAATAATAATCCGTCCACAATCAACGCCGTAGGGGCGAAAAATATTTCGCCCATTCGCAACGAATTGCAACATTGCAATGAATATTTGTCGTATTTTGCCAAAATTTAGATGCGTTTGCCCATACCCTAAACATTGGTTAATCAACGCTATGGAACATGGAGCAAGCGATATGTGGAGCTACATTGGCTGGGACATGGGACATGATTATTTAAAAATCATGTCCCAAATAACGTAGATTTGCACATCGCTTGTCCCTTGTCCCAAGCGAGTAAATCAGAGTCCTATAATTAACCCTCGTATTTTTCCAATTTTTTTTTTAATTCCGCAAGTTCGGCATCCTTGCTGGCAATTTCGGCATCTTTTGCGTCTATGGTTCTGCTTTTTTCCTCTATCTCGCGGTACAAATCGCCAAAGGATTCCTCTACGTATTCGCGGTAGTAACGCTCATTGTCAAGTTCCTTGCGTGCCTCAGGGTCTGTGCTTAGGTAATGCAGAATGTCGGTCATCTCCTTGACCCCCGCATCGCTTATGGGGTAGGTGTAATTCTTGTCGGATTCTGTTTTGTCCGTGAAATTCTTTTGCTCAAATACGGAAAGAAGCCTGTCCAAAGTTGTTTTCAAGCGAGGCTGAATGCGAGGAACTTGGACTATGTAGCAGTCGTGGGTTAGGCGCTCGGCAAAGTCGCTTATGGCGTCAAGCTTTTTGTCCTCGATTAAATCGTAATAGCTGCGGCCTATCCGCAGGCAGGCGGTTTCTATGCGAGGAAGAGAAAAGCCTAAAACGTAAATGGAAATTATGGGGATGGTATCAGACATATATTCGCGCCCCAGATATTTGCGAAAGCGACCTACATCCGTGCCAAGCTTGTCTGATTTTTGCATCTCAATTATTGCTTTCTGCTTCTCGCCGCTTTGGGTTTCTATCTCTACTGTGAAATCCATGCGGAGCAGTTTAAGCTCCTGGTCTTTAGGGTCTATGTATGTGCGCTCCGGTGAGCGAGGAGATATTGATATTATACGTTTGTTCAGCAGCGTTCCTATGAAAAACTTTGCCACGTGCTGGTTCTCAAGCAGGTGCTTGAAAGCAGAATCGTAAATGGGGTTGGCGATGAGCATTTAGATAAAATAGTAATTGATGGTTAACTCAATGCTTGGGTATGGGGTATGGGGTTTGGGGTATGGGCGATGCAAAAATATGCCGTTTTTAGCGAATTTAAGCCGTTTTTTGTGAAATTCCCCATACCCTATACCCCATACCCCAAACCCAAAGCGACTTAATCAGCGATTACTATATTCTCTATTATTATGATTTGGTTTATTCTCGCTTCCTCGATACTTGCGCTCATCTTTGCCTTTGTTTTTTACAAAAATATGATGAAAAAATCAGAGGGCAACCAAAAAATGAAAGAAATAGCCCAGTATGTTAGAGAAGGAGCTATGGCTTACCTCAAACAGCAGTATAAAACTGTTTCAATAGTGTTCGTGATTTTATTCATTGTTTTGGCAGTGCTTGCTGCGGCAGGTATTCAGAATCCCTTTGTTCCAATAGCGTTTTTAACTGGCGGTTTCTTTTCTGGTTTGTGCGGCTTTTTGGGCATGAAAACAGCGACCCAAGCCAGCGCAAGAACGGCGAACGGAGCTATGCAAAGCTTGAACAGCGCATTGCAAATTGCGTTTCGCAGTGGAGCTGTGATGGGGCTTGTGGTTGTGGGTTTCGGCTTGCTGGATATAGCGGCTTGGTTTATATTGCTAACCTACATTTTTGATAATAATATATTAGGTTTTGGCGTTGGCTACACAGAAAAGCAAAAATTGGTGGAAATAACCACGGTGATGATAACATTTGGAATGGGAGCTAGCGTTCAAGCCCTGTTTGCCCGCGTTGGCGGCGGTATTTACACTAAGGCAGCAGATGTAGGAGCAGACCTTGTAGGCAAGGTAGAAGCTGGCATTCCCGAAGACGATCCTCGCAACCCAGCTACCATAGCTGATAATGTTGGGGACAACGTTGGGGACGTTGCAGGAATGGGAGCTGATTTGTATGAGAGCTACTGCGGTTCTATTTTGGCAACTGCCGCCTTAGGCGCTGCATTGCCTCAATTTGGAATTGAAGCCATCCTTGCCCCAATGCTCGTTGCCGCGCTTGGAATTATATTTTCAATAGCAGGAATAATACTTGTTCGCACAAAAGAAGAGGCAAACGCTAAAAATCTTTTGCGCTCGCTTTTGACAGGAACCTTGAGCAGCTCAATTATGATTTTGGCGGCGGTTGCGGCTCTTGCACATTTTGGCATAATACCGTGGGGAATTTTTGGCTCGGTTGTATCGGGCTTAATAGTTGGAGTGCTGATAGGGCAATCAACTGAATATTATACTTCGGATATTTACAAGCCAACCAAAGGCATAGCGGAGCAGGCAAAGCTTGGGCACGCTACCACGATAATAGAAGGCATAGCGGTTGGAATGAAAAGCACGGGCGCACCTGTTTTCTGCGTTGTTGCAGGCATTCTTTTGGCATTTGGATTTGCAGGCGGTTTCAGCGATTTATCGCTTGGGCTTTATGGCGTTAGTTTTGCCGCAGTTGGAATGCTCTCCACGCTTGGCATTACCCTTGCAACCGATGCCTTTGGACCAATAGCAGACAACGCTGGCGGAAACGCAGAAATGAGCGGGCTTCCGCCGGAAGTTCGTAAACGCACAGACGAGCTTGACATGCTGGGCAACACCACAGCCGCAACAGGAAAAGGCTTTGCCATTGGCTCTGCCGCTTTAACCGCAATCGCGCTCCTTGCCGCATACATAGAAGAAGTGAAGCATTGGCTTGGCAATTTTGCCGCCGATGCAGGCGGAACTTTCAAAGTAGGCACAATTGAATTTGCAATTTCCGCAGAAAAACTTTTGGAAAAATTCCCGAACAGCAAAATCGTGGAAGGCACCAGAGCAATAAATGAAGACGGTATTCTTGTAGGCTTGGTTGCGCAAAATGCCAACATATCCGATTTTTTGACTGCGTATAATTTAACCTTGATGAACCCAATGCTTCTTTGCGGTTTGTTTATTGGCGCAATGATGTCTTTCCTTTTCTGCTCCATGAGCATTCAAGCGGTGGGCAGAGCTGCGGGCGCAATGGTAGAAGAAGTTCGCCGCCAGTTCAGAGAAATAAAAGGCATTATGGATGGAACGGGCAAGCCGGACTATGCTCGCTGCGTTGCAATCAGCACGGCTGGCGCTCAAAGAGAAATGATTTTGCCGTCTATGATGGCGGTTGTAACTCCGATTTTGGTAGGGTTGATTTTAGGCGTTCCTGGCGTGTTCGGGCTTTTGGCTGGCAGTTTGGCAACAGGCTTTGCCTTGGCAACCATGCTGAACAATTCGGGCGGCGCATGGGACAATGCAAAGAAATTCATAGAGAAGGGCAATCTAGGCGGCAAAGGCTCTGAAACTCACAAAGCCGCTGTAACAGGCGACACCGTGGGCGACCCTTTCAAAGACACCGCTGGTCCCGCATTGAACATCTTAATGAAGCTAATGACAATGGTAAGCGTTGTATTTTCGGGATTGATTGTGAAATACAGCGAAGTGATTATGGGATTGCTACGATAAGAGAGTTGAGAGTTGAGAATGGAGAATGGAGAACTTATAATAGGTGGCTTTGTTTGCGCAAAAAAGCATTGCGTTCAGCGTTTTTATTTTCAATTAGCGTTTATATTAGCATTCC
>WRMM01000083.1 GCA_009777135.1 Candidatus Fibrimonadales bacterium | reverse complement strand
CTATGTTTTTGCAACAAATTTGTTTTACGATTCGCAATGGAGCAAAATGCTCGGAACAAATGGCGCAGAAGCAATTAAAGTTATAATAGCCACTGGCTCAACGCTTCCCATTGCCATTCTTTTGGGAATGACTTTCCCATTCGTAGCAGCGGGCCTTTCAAGGCGAGACGGCGACAGCGGCAAAGCCTCGCTGCCCATGCTTTACTTCACAAATTCGCTTGGCGCCTGTTTTGGAATTTTGTTCGCAAGCTACGTTTTAATCCCATTCCTTGGAAATGCAAACACCCTCCGCATAGCAGGCGTGATAAACTTTGTGCTGTGTGGATTTTTCTGGTATCTTTCAACACGTTATGATAATGTTGCGCAAAAAAAACAGCAAGAACAAACCCCAAACCCCATACCCCAAACTCCATACCCAAAAACCAAATGGTGGCTGCTCTTTGTTGTTGTCACAGGAATGACCTCATTCATCTATGAAATTGTTTGGATACGATTGCTTTCGCTTTTGATGGGCAGTTCGTCTCATAGCTTTGACCAAATGCTTTCTGCGTTTATTTTGGGGCTTGCGCTTGGAGGGCTGGCTTGCAAAAGGCTTTTGGCAAAGAATTTCAATCCTATGAAATTGCTTGCTTATGCGCAGATTTTGATGGCTTTTTTCGCGGTTTGCACGCTATACTTCCATGTGCCGTTTTGGGCGGCGATGAATGAGGCGCACCAAATTTTCAACCAGACTGCTAGCGGATATATTTTCTGGAGCATGTTCAAATATGCGCTTGCTGTTTTGTGGATGGTTCCAACCAGCTTTTTTGCAGGCATGACTCTTCCGATTTTAACTTATTGGCTTGTAAAAAAGACAGGTTCTGAGGGTTTGGTAGGCACTGTTTATGGATGGAACACAATAGGCGCAATTATAGGCTCCATTGGCACAGGGCTTTTCTTGCTCCCAATTTTTCAGCTTAAAGGCGCATTGCTGATAGGCGTATTTTTAGATTTGATGCTGGGTTTGATTATCCTCTTTAAGTTTTTCCCTGCCTACAGAAAAAATTTGGCATTTATAGCGGTTTGCGTTTTGGCTTTTGCGCCGAGTTTATTTATGGATTTTGACCCAGCCAGAATAACTAGCGGCATATTTCGTTCTTACCTTTCGGTAAAAGAAAGGGAAAAAGTTGAAGTTCGCCATGGAAAAACCGCAACCATAAGCCTGCATACCAGCGAGGGCGGTGTTTATGTGAGAACAAATGGCAAAGCAGATGCCAGCTTGGCAACGGAACGCAATAAACCGATAAGCGGCGATGAGCTAACGCAAAGCGCAACTGCATTTATACCTATAGCAATGCGAAATGAGCCGTACACCGCCGCAATGATAGGGCTTGGCAGCGGAATGGGTTCTCACTATCTTTTGGCAGACCCTCTTTTGGAGCGGCTGGACTGCGTGGAAATAGAAGAAGAAATGATTAAGCTGGCAAGGAAAGGATTTTATCCATACAACCATCGCAGCTTTGACGACCCCAGAATGTTTTTGCATGTGGGCGATGCGCGCACGTTTTTCCACACCCAGAACCGCACTTACGATGTGATTGTGAGCGTTCCGTCAAATCCATGGGTGAGCGGAGTGTCTAGCCTTTTCAGCTTGGAATTTTACCACCATATAAAACGCTATATGAACCCTGGCGCGCAGCTTGTGCAATGGCTTCAGCTTTACGAATTTAACAATGAACTTTTGCTCAACATAATAAAAGCCTTGGATGAATCTTTTGATCACGTTACCGTTTATAACGTGCCAGATGAACCTGATATTGTGATAATTGCAAGCGATAAGCCAATTTATCAAAAACATATAGGCAGGTTTCAGACAGATTCTGTGCTTGTGGATGAATTTCAAAAAATACTTCTTCCATGGCATTTTTTTGGCGAGCAGAATTTTCTTTTTGATGCTTCTAGCATAAGGCCTGTGCTGGAAATGGTTGAGGCAAATAGCGAATATATTCCTGTTGTTGATAATAGGGCAGAGCAGGCGCGTTTTGTTAACACTTATGTAGGCTTTATATCGGCTTTTGACAGCTGCCAGGTTTGCTGGTCTGCCTTTTTGGACCCTGAAAGATATGCGCCCAGAAAAGCCTTTCGCGATTCTCTTATTCAAAGCCTTGCCAGAAATTCATATCTGGAAAATAATTTGTTCTTATCTTTGAAATACAGAGATGATTTTTTTGACTGGTTTGCTTTTTGGTCGGATTATCGCGAGTGGTCTGCCCAAGCCCCATTTACGGAGGCTAGAGATACAATTCCTCTTTATGCTGAACTGAGATCCTTGTTCTTGGCGGGAGAGCTTCCAGTTCCAATAGCGGTGGAGCTTGAATTTATGGATTTGGCTATGCGCGAGAGATATGAAGAAGCTGCAAAGATGATTCCTTTGATGGCTGAGCATTTTGATTTAAGGGAATCGGACGAATTTTTATTGCGCCATATCTTTTTAATTGGTATGCTTGGCGGTGAGCGTGATTATATGCGGAGTATATTCTTGAGTATTTACAGGCCTAACAGATATTTGGACAAAGCGGAAAAATATCTTATGAAGACTGTTGCTGGGGTTCCAGACAGAGTAAGGAAAACTGTTTTGCAAGATAGAGCGGTAAAAGAGGAATAGCTTATGGGTCTCACAAATGCAACTCCTAAAATTTTAGATCCGGTTCCGGGCGGCAAATACCTTGTGAATATTATGGACTGGTTTATAAAATGGGCTAGGGCAAATTCGCTGTGGCCGTTAACCTACGGAACCAGCTGCTGCGCAATAGAGATGATGAGCAGTTCAATGGCGCGCTACGATATAGCTCGCTTTGGGAGCGAAGTGTTCAGGGCAAGCCCGCGCCAGGCAGATTTATTTATTATAGCTGGGACGGTTACCAAAAAAATGGCTCCTGCGATGGTGACTTTGTGGGAACAGATTCCTGGCCCAAAATATTCAATTGCAATGGGTGCCTGCGCAGTAAGCGGAGGTCCTTTTATATACAATAATTACAGCGTAGTTCGCGGAGCAGACAAGCTTATTCCCATTGATATTTTTATACCAGGCTGCCCGCCCCGCCCCGAGGCTTTGTTCCATGGAATTTTAAAATTGAGGGAAAAAATCTTTGCCACGGAGTCTAGCAGAAGCCCTTGGCACGAGGGCATAGTAAAAGAAGATGCTGGCGACCGCTGGACTGCTGCTGCTGAAGCATGGGCAGAACTTGAAAAAATTAAAGATGAGGAAATGGCTGTCGCAAGGGCGGAATTTAAGGAAAAGAATCCAGATTACAAATCTGCGTTTAGGCCAAAGCCTATTCCAAAAGAGGATTTGCCGAATTTGGAAAGAGTGCCTGAACCTGCGGTAGGTCGCAGCGCGGAGGAAATTTGCAAAGCGATTCAAGAAGCGTTTCATGATATTTTGGTTCCCGTTGCTTTGCCAAATGATGTTATATTGGATTTTGCGGTTAGCAAGGAGAATTGGATTCCTTTTGCAAAGTTTGTTCGGGATAATTTGGCCTGCAATTTTTTGATAGATGTAACCGCTGTGGACTGGCTTACGCATTTTGATGTGGTGGCGCAGTTTATGAGCCTTGACGAGGGCCATAAAATTTTTGCGCACTGCTCATTGCCTCGCCCAGAAACGGATGAGCTTCCCGAAATTTCCAGCATCACTTCAATTTACCCTGCTGCGGAATGGAAAGAGCGCGAGGTCTATGATATGTTTGGGATTTCTTTTAAAAACCATCCCGATTTGCGCCGTATTTTCACAGAAGACAATTTTGAAGGCTGGCCATTGCGCAAAGATTTTGAAAATCCGTATATGCTTAAAAGACCTACGGGATAAATTCGCATACCTTGTTTTTTCCAGCTTTCTTTGCGCAGTAAAGCATTTTGTCTGCTTTGCTAACAAAATCGTCAATTGAATTGATGTACTTAGGCGCGCAAGTATTTACGCCTATGCTTACAGTTAATTTTGTGGAACTGCCATTGCTGCAAGGAATTTCAACGCACTCAATATTATTGCGAATGCGCTCGGCAACGCTCAAAGCGCCAGTTAAATCAGTAGATGGCAGCAGCACGGCAAATTCCTCTCCGCCCCAGCGGGCAGCAAAATCAATCGAACGGCTAAGCGATTGCTCTATATTTTTTGCCACCGACTGCAATGCAGCATCACCCTGCAAATGTCCGTAGGTATCGTTGTATGTTTTAAAGTCGTCTATATCGGCTAAAAGAATGCTGAGCGTGGTTTTATTTCTCAAAGCGTGATTCCACTCCAACTGCAGCCTGCAATCAAAATTGCGCCTGTTGGATATGCCTGTAAGCTGGTCTGTTATGCTAAGCTGCCTTATCATATCAATTTCATTTAGCATTTGAATTTGATTGCGAATTCTCAGCTTGACAACCGTAGGGCTGAAAGGTTTGTTTATATAATCTGCCGCTCCAAGGGACAACCCCTTTTCTTCGCTCTCGTGATCGTTAAGTCCCGTAACGAAAATAACAGGTATTTCTCGCGTTCTTTCATTGTTTTTCAACATGGAAAGAACTTCGTACCCATCCATTTCCGGCATAAGAATATCAAGCAATATCACATCGGGCAAATGCTCTTTTGCTTTCTCAATGGCATCCTTGCCGTTTTTTACTGCGTAAACGGTATATTCCAAGCTTAATATATGCGTTAAAGCAACAATATTTGCCTTATCATCGTCCACAATTAGTACGCTATTTTTTTTTGTTTGCTCAATCATTTTAAACATCCTTTTTCCCAAATTTAGAAAAATATTTTCTATTTTATTTGCTAAATGGCCGTTTCTGTTTTTAATTCCTCATTTTTTGCCGCATATAGCTGGCTTATCTTGATTTTTCCGCTTTTGGCTTTTATAGTTAATGGAACCTTGCTCCGCAAACATAAAAAGCCTGCTGGCTATTTTTCCATATTGATGGCTGCATTTTCAATGATATTTGCATTAGGGCTTAGCTTTGAATTTATCAAAAACTTTGCAAGCGTGCCTGTTGCGGAGCGCGTTGCCGTCCCTTGGGAATGGGAATGGCTGCCTTTGCTCAGCGAGACTTTTGGCAAAATATCCCTTAAAATCTCCTTTTACTGCGACCCAATTTCCATAATGATGCTTGCAGTTATCACGGTTATAGCATTTTTTGTGAATATATACAGCGTTGGCTACATGAGAGAAGACGAGGGCGCAGGGCGGTTTTTCGCATTGCTTGGCTTATTCGCTTTTTCAATGCTTGGACTGGTGGCTGCAACGAATTTAATTCAAATTTTCATATTTTGGGAATTGGTTGGGATTTCAAGCTATTTGCTGATAGGCTTTTGGTATCACAAGCCCTCGGCAGTGGCTGCTTCAAAGCAGGCTTTTATTTTAACCCGCTTTGCAGACAGCTTCTTTTTGCTGGGAATTTTAATGATAGGCTTTTTGTTGAATTCCTTTGATTTTTCAACATGGAACAATCCGCAAACTTTGAGCGCTCTGCATACAATCGCTTCGCCCAAGTGGCTGGCGCTGGCATCTGTTTTGGTGTTTATAGGAGCTTGGGGCAAAAGCGCCATGTTTCCTTTGCATATATGGCTGCCCAATGCAATGGAAGGTCCCACCCCTGTTAGCTCAATAATCCACAGCGCAACGATGGTAGTGGCAGGCGTTTATTTAACCGCAAGGCTTTTCCCGTTTTTCGCAAGCATTGGAATAGTTCTGGAAGTTGCCGTGTATATAGGCGCATTTACGGCGTTGTTTGCCGCTGTGATTGCCTGCACTCAAAAAGACATAAAGCGAATTTTGGCATATTCAACTTTGAGCCAGCTTGGTTATATGATGTTTGCGCTTGGCGTTGGCGGCTATGCGGCTTCAATGTTCCATGTTTTTACTCACGCATTTTTCAAGTGCGCATTGTTTTTGATAGCGGGCGCGGTTATTCACGCTGTGCATAGCAATAGCTTGGAGGCTATGGGCGGGCTTCGCAAAAAAATGCCTTTCGCTTATTTCTCATGCTTAATCGCCTGCCTTGCAATAGCGGGCATTCCGCCGCTCTCTGGCTTTTGGAGCAAAGATGAAATTCTGCTTTCCACTTGGGCAGCCGGCAATTACGCGGTGTTTTTCACGGGTCTTTTAACGGGAGCTTTGACTGCCTTCTATATGTTCCGCATGTTTTTCCTTGCATTCCACGGCAAAGCAAGAAGCGAACATGTTGCTCATGCAAAAGAAGACCCTTGGATGACTGTTCCTATTGTGATTTTGGCAATTCCTGCTGCAATTGCCGGTTATTTTTCGCGTGGCTTTTTTGCGAATTTCGTTGGGAACGGCGAGGTTCTGCCTTTTTCCGTGCAAAATACAGAGTTTTTGCCAATTTTTGTGCCAATTGCAGCTGCATTGATGGGCGTTCTCGGCATTGCTGCTGCCTGTTTTTTTTATGCTCGCAGGGGAACAAATGCGGAGGCGGTTTTGGAAACGGATATTCGCTCGCCTTTGTATAAAATCATTTATAATAAATTTTATTTTGATGAGATGTATTATGCGGTTGCGCGTGGTTTTTTAATTAAGGGCGTGGCAGGATTTTTGAAAATTTTTGATAAATATGTTATAGATGCTTTGGGTGATTTTATTGCTGGCGTTGTGCAGTGGTTGGGCAGGGGAGTGCGCTTGGCGCAGAATGGTTCTTTTGCTGTTTATGCTTCGATTTTGATTGCTGGCGTTGTGCTGGGGATGTTAGCGTTGGCTACGGCATTTTAAAATGTCTTGCATCTGGTATCCATACACTCAAATGCAGACAATGCCGTTTCCGTTAAAGGTTGCGAGTGCGCGAGGCGTAAAGCTTTGTTTGGAAAACGGGCGAGAGCTTATAGATGCAATTTCCAGTTGGTGGTGCGCAATTCACGGCTATAATAATGCAGAGCTAAATGCTGCTTTGCAGGAGCAAATGCAAAAATTTTCGCACGTTATGCTTGGAGGCTTAACGCATGAGCCTGCAGAAAAATTGGCGAAGGAACTTGTTCGCATAACTCCGCAGGGTTTAAATCACGTTTTTTTTGCTGATTCCGGTTCAGTTGGAATGGAAGTTGCCATGAAAATGTCTGCGCAGTTTTGGAGAAACAATGGGGTAAAAGGCAAATATAAATTTGCGGCTTTGTATAAAGGTTACCACGGAGATACAAGCGGCGTTATGTCTATTGGAGACCCGGAAGAGGGAATGCACCATTTGTTTAAAGGATATTTACCCCAACAATTTTTTATAAACCCATGCTTGAATGAAATGGAAAAATTATTTAAGAAGCACTCCAATGAAATTGCCGCCTTTGCTTGCGAACCAATGCTGCAAGGCGCAGGTGGTTTTAATTTTTATTCACCAGATTTTTTAAAAGAGGCAAAGTATCTTTGCGAAAAATATGATGTATTGTTTATAGCAGATGAAGTTGCAACAGGCTTTGGCCGCACAGGAACAATGTTTGCTTGCGAGGCTGCAGGCATTGCTCCAGATATTATGGTTTTAGGCAAGGCTTTAACTGCCGGCTACTTGGGTTTGAGCGCAACCCTTGCAAGCGACAGCGTTTACAATTCCTTT
>WRMM01000082.1 GCA_009777135.1 Candidatus Fibrimonadales bacterium | reverse complement strand
CTATATTCTACCACTCATTCCGGAATATAGCTCAGCCTGGTAGAGTGTCTGCTTCGGGAGCAGAAGGCCGTGGGTTCGAATCCCGCTATTCCGATGCGACAGTTAAGCATAGACAATAAAAGGCTTCAACGCATCTCTCACCGCTTCCGCATTTGCCGGCAAATAATGAATTGCATTCGCATATTTCGGAGCGATTCCCTCCAATTTCTGCTCATGATAGCCTGCTTTAAATTCAGAAAATTTCAAACCATGCGCAGTGCTAATAACAACAACAGATTCATCGCCAGAAATAACGCCTTTTTCACGCAGCTTAAACAATGCGCCCAATGCAACGCCCGTGTGCGGGCAGCAATAAAGGCCTATTTTATCGGCTCGGTGAGCGGCATCAGCCAGCTCTTGCTCTGAAACCTGTTCAACAAGTCCGTTGTAGTTTTTAATTGCAGACTCTGCTTTTGGATAGCTAACCGGATTGCCTATTTGAATTGCGCTTGCAAGCGTTTTCTTTGCCTGCACAGCTTCTAATTTGTCAAAATTTCTTTTATATGCCAAATAAAATGGATTTGCGTTTTCTGCCTGAGCAACTATTATGCGAGGCTTCTTTTCTATAATTCCCAAAGCAAGCAAATCATCAATGCCTTTTGTCAATGCGCTCACATTGCCCAAATTGCCGCCCGGGATAATAATGGTGTTTGGCAAAGCCCAGCCTAGTTCTTGGCAAAGCTCGTAGCTAATTGTTTTTTGGCCCTCAATGCGAAGGCTATTCATGGAATTTGCCAAATAAATGCTTTTGTCTGCAGTCACTTCTTGCACAATTTTCATGCAGCCGTCAAAATCGGTGTCAAGCGCCAAAACAATGCTGCCGTTTGCAATTGGCTGCACAAGCTGCGCAACGGAAATTTTGCCTGCTGGCAAAAATACAATGCTTGGGATTCCGGCTCTTGCGCAATATGCAGAAAGAGCGGCAGAAGTATCGCCTGTGCTTGCGCAGGCAACGGCTTTTATAGGCGCTTTGTTTTTTATTAAATGATTAACTTGGCTAACCAAAACGGTCATGCCCAAATCTTTGAAACTGCCTGTGTGCGAATTTCCGCAAAGCTTGACATGCAAACTTTCCAAGTTTATTTCCTTAGCCAATTTCTGCGCATTGAAAAGCGGGCTCCAGCCTTCTTGAAGCGTTACGATATCCTCTACTGGAAGCTCCGGCAAAACAAGCTCGCGCTTGCTCCACACGCCGCTTAAATCAGCGTGCGCAAAACTAGAGCGACGGCTTTGAAAAAGATTTTTCCATTCGGCAGGCGAGCGGAACTTCCATGCTGAGCGGCTATGGCTCACTTCCAAAAGCGAACCATCATTGCCTCTGTAAACAACTTGCGACAAAGGATAGGTATCTTCGCCGCTTATGTTTTTAAACTCAGCATGAAAATTCAATTCGCCATCCTTTTTAATTGTCTTTTATAACAAGTTCAACTCTGCGGTTTTTTGCGCGGCCTTCATCGGTGCTGTTGTCCGCCACAGGTCTTGTCAATCCGTGGCCAACAGCTTCCAAGCGATTGCTGTCAATGCCCCTTTCTACCAGGTATAACATAACTGCGTTGGCTCTCTGCTCGCTAAGTTTCTGATTGAAATCTGCAGAGCCTCTATCGTCGGTATGCCCTTCCACAGTAACTTTGGATTCAGTTAGCAAGCTTTGGAGAATCGCGCCAATTGCCGCTAAATTTTCCTTTAGCTCATGCTTCAAGTCTGCCTTTCCGGTTTCAAACAGAATATCGCTCATAGAAAGGATTGTGCCTCTTGCATCCTTGTAAACATTTATCGCTTGGCTGCGCAATGCTTCCAGTCTTTTCTCTGCCTCAGCTTTTTGTACAGCGAGCAAAGAATCCTTTATTGCAAGCTCTCTGGCTTTTTCACGGTTCATATGTTCCAATCGGTTGCGTTCAGCGCTCAAAGCGGCATTCAAAGACCTTGCACCTTGAGCATCGCTTGACCACAGATCTATCAAGGAATCTTTAACCAAGGAGAGCGATTTTTGGGTAGCTATATTGCTTTTGTTTATGGAATCTAAATTTTTGCTCAGAGCAACTTTGTCAAGCTGCATTTTGAAAAGTTCCACAGCCAAATCGCAGTTTCCTAATTCAGTATTATACTGAGAACCTCTGCGGTTTTCTTTTGGAATATCTTCCAGCATGCGAATTCTTGCTTCTACAACAGCGTGCAAGCGGCTTGCAGCGGCATCGCGCGGGTAGATGTTTTTCACGTTGTCAAAAGCTGCGCGGCATGAGATTTTAGACTCAGCTGGCGCCTCAGGGGCAGGAGCTTCTTGAGCAAATAGACTTGCAGCGCAAGCTAAAACGGCTAATATTTGAATTTTCATCGTTTTCATAAAAACCTCCTAGTTTATTACCTGTTCTTTTGGTGCGTTTCTGCGTTCTTTGAGCACATTGCGATAAATGTCCAAAGATTCCTTGGAAGCGTTCAAGTCAATTGTCGCATTTTTATTGTCTGTGGCAATAGCTGATTGCTCATGCTTCAGCAAAGAGATTTGCAGTTGCAGAATCGCTTTGTCTGCCAAAACATAAGCAGCCTCTGTTTGACGCTCATCATTTTGTTTTTTTGCCGCGGTGATTAGGGAATCTGCCTCGGCAGAAACTTCAATGCCTTGAGCTTTTGCCAAAGCCTGCAAAGCCTGTGCTTCCGTTATGGCAAAGTCCACAAAAGCAGCCCTTTTGGACGAGCACGACATCAACAATGCCGCGCATAGTATTGTTAATAATACTTTTTTCACAAAAACCTCCGTTTGTATAGAAAGTAATATAGAAAATATTTATCATATTTTTTCCTATTTTTCTACATTACCGCCATGTCCATAATCCAATTTGTATAGAGTGATGCTCCAAATCCAAAATCTGCAAAAAAGTTTCGGGATGCAAATGCTGTTCAGCGATGCCAGCTTTCAAGTTGGCAAAGGAGAACGTATTGGCCTTGTTGGTAGAAATGGAAGCGGAAAGTCCACGCTTTTTAAAATTATTTTAGGCGAAGAAGGCTATGACTCTGGAGTCATAAATGTTCCAAAAAATTATTCAACAGGATATCTGTCGCAGCATTTGAATTTTGCTCATGCAACGATTTTTGAAGAGGCTTGCTCCGCATTAAAGCCAAACGAGGATGGCTGGGTTGAAAGCTATAAAGTAGAATCTATTTTGAGCGGGCTTGGTTTTGACAAAGATACCATTGAAAAAGAATCTCCAAAAATGCTTTCTGGTGGTTTTCAGATTCGCCTTAATTTGGCAAAGGCCTTGGCCGCAGAGCCTAATTTGCTTTTGCTGGACGAGCCAACAAATTATTTGGATATAGTTTCTGTGCGATGGCTGCAAAAATTTTTAAGAAACTGGCATGGCGAGCTAATGCTGATAACCCACGACCGCCGTTTTATGGACAGCGTTTGCACTCATACCCTTGGCATTCACAGGCAAAAAATGCGAAAAATCCGCGGAAGCGTGGCAAAGCTTCAAGAAACGATTCTGGCAGACGAAGAAGTGCATTTGAGAACTTTGGAAAACGATGCCGCAAAGCGAGAGCATCTGCAAAAATTTATTGAAAGGTTTAGATACAAGGCTTCAAAGGCAAAAGCCGTGCAGAGCAAGGTAAAAGCGCTTGAACGGCACGAGCCGCTGACAAATTTGGAAAAAATAAAAACTCTTGATTTTGAATTTACGGAAGCGGATTTTCCCGCCAAGAGAATGTTAACCGTTAAACGCTTGAGTTTTGGCTTCACTGCATTGCCTTTGATGGAAAATTTGAATTTTGAATTATACAAAGGAGACCGCCTTGCCATTATTGGCCCAAACGGAAAAGGAAAAACCACGCTTTTGAACTTGCTTGCGGGCGAATTGAAAGCCATGGAAGGAAGCATTGAGATTCACAACAGCACAATTATAAATTATTTTGGGCAAACAAATGTAAACCGCTTGGATTCGCAAAAAACCGTGGAAGAAGAAATTCAATCTTCGCTTGAAGACAGAACAAGAGGAAAAGCACGCTCATTGGCAGGCGTTATGATGTTTGAGAGCGACAATGCCTTGAAAAAAATATCCGTGCTGAGCGGCGGAGAGCGTTCCAGAGTTTTGCTTGCAAAAATTTTAGGCAAACCATGCAACCTTCTTTTGCTAGACGAACCTACAAACCACTTAGACATGGATTCCGTTGACAGCCTAATCGAAGCCCTTGACGAATTCAAAGGCGCAGCAATTCTGGTTAGCCACGACGAAGAAATCCTCCACGCCTTTGCAAAGCGTTTAATCATTTTCGACAGCGGCAAAGCCAAATTTTTTGATGGCACTTATCAGGATTTTTTGGACCGCATAGGATGGACGGCAGAGAAGGCTGTAAAAAAATCAGTGGTTGGCGAGCAGCGGTTAGCGGCTAAGAAAGAGCGAACAGAGCAGATTTTGCAAAAATCCCGCGCAATCCGCCCATTGGAGCAAAAAATCAAAGAAATAGAAACCGAAATTCAGCAAAAAGAAAGTTTCATTGCTGAATGCGAAAAAAATATCATTGTTTATGCGGAACAAGGCGATGGTTTAAAAATCACGGAAATATCAAAAGAAATGGAAGCTGCAAAAAATCAAATTGCTGATTTGTTTGCGGAATGGGAACAGGTATATGGAAAATATTCTTTCAGTTTTAAATAAAACCACGGCTTTTTTGCAAAAACACGGGGTGCCTAACGCAAAGTTAGATTCCCAGCTTTTGCTTTCGCATGGGCTTGGCATAAAAAGAATGGACTTGTTCCTAAACTTTGACCGCCCCCTGCAAGAAAAGGAACTCGCTACGTTGCGCCCAATGGTAGCAAGGCGCGCAAAAAGAGAGCCTCTGCAGCACATCCTGGGCAACGCAAGCTTTAGAGGCCATGAAATAAAATGCGACAAAAGAGCATTAATTCCAAGACAAGAAACAGAATTAATCATTGACATCTTGAGCGAAAAACTAAAAACATCCTGCAAATCCTCAAATCCCGAGAATCCTGGTTTTATATTGGACGTTGGCACAGGGACTGGAGCTTTGGCTGTGGCGGCGGCTTTGGAGTTAGGGGTTGAGGTTTTTGCTTGCGATGTTTCGGAAGAGGCTTTGAGTTTGGCTAAAGAGAATGTTGATTTGCATGGCTTGGGAGATAAAGTAACTCTTATACGCAGCGATTTGCTTTCTGCTTTGCCAAGCAACTCTAAATTTGATGCTTTGCTTGCAAATTTGCCCTACATACCGCTTGCAGATGCCTCTGCCTTGCAGCCGGAGGTTCTGAACGGCGACCCTCATCTTGCGCTTTTCGGCGGAGCGGATGGCTTGGAATTGATTCGCAAATTGCTCAATACTTGCGCAAATTATTTAAAACCAAACGCTCCCGTCCTTTTGGAAATAGCAAGCGGCCAAGAAAAAACCTTGCAGAATGAAAGCTTTGCAGGCTTAAAATTTGCAGAAACAATAAAAGATTACAGCGGGCAAGCAAGGTTCGTAATTTTTTCTAAATTTCCAATATGATAGCATACTACAACAAAGATTTCATTAATAGCGAGCATGGAAGGTCTGTTCGCATTATGTCTGAGTTTTTGGCTTCAAAAGCGATTATTGAAGACAATAAAATAGACAAAACCATAGTTATTTTCGGCTCTGCAAGAATAAAGCCGCAAGATAAATATTACCAAGCCACTAACGATTTGGCGTTCAAGCTGGGCGAGTGGGCAAAAAAACAACCCGAAAAATACGCTATATGCACAGGCGGAGGTCCAGGCATTATGGAGGCGGGCAACAAGGGCGCAAAAGAGGCTGGAGCCCCATCTCTTGCCTTTTGCATAGAACTGCCTTTTGAGCAAGGCACAAATCCTTATGTGGACAAAAATTTAGAAATTCAATTTCACTATTTCTTTTTGCGTAAATTCTGGTTTTTGGCAAAATCTTCGGCAATAGTGATTTTCCCTGGCGGCTATGGAACCTTTGACGAATTATTTGAAGCCTTGACCATGCTTCAAAACAGAAAAACAAAAAACGTCCCTCTGATTTTGTTTGGCACGGAATTTTGGAACAGCATGGTAAACTGGCAAAGATTCATAGATGACGGGCTTATAGATAAGGAAGATATGGATTTTATACATTTCTCAGACAACGTGGACGAAGCGGTTGAATATCTTAAATGCAAGCTCAGTGACTAAGCCGCTTTGGGTTAATCATCAATTACTATATTTGCTTTATGATTTCCAAAGACTTACTTGAAATTTTATGTTGCCCGGTTACCAAACAATCTTTGCAAGAGGAAAATGGCACTCTTATAACCGCAGACAAAAAAATAGCATACCCAATTAGACAAGGCATTCCTGTGCTGCTCGCTGAGGAAGCTATAAATTTATGATTAAACTCGAACCTTCTTGGCTTGACTTGCTTGCAGATCTTTTTGAAACGCCATGGTTTGCGGAAATTAAAAGCAAAATAATTCAAGAGAGAAAGCAATACACAGTTTATCCGCCAGCAAATTTGTTTTTCAACGCTATGGATTTATGTCCTGTGCCGCAAACTAAAATTGTTGTTTTAGGGCAAGACCCTTACCACGGAGCCGGACAAGCGCATGGGCTTTCTTTTTCCGTTCCTTTTGGCATTGATATACCGCCCAGCTTGCTGAATATTTACAAGGAATTGGAACGTGATTTGGGCATTAAACCCGCTGCTCATGGCAACTTGGAATCATGGGCAAAGCAGGGAGTGCTGCTTTTAAATTCATCGCTTTCGGTTAGGGCAAATTCGCCTGCATCGCATTTTCCCATAGGCTGGGAAATGTTTACAGACCAGATAATAGAGAGGCTTTCGCAGAGCAAAGAGAATTTGGTGTTTTTGCTTTGGGGCAGTTTTGCGCGCAAAAAGATTTCTTTGATTGCGCAAGGCAAAAAGCATCTTATACTGGAGGCTCCTCATCCATCGCCGCTATCTGCTAGCAGAGGCTTCATTGGATGCGGTCATTTCTCTAAAGCGAACCAATACCTTCAAGCTCACGGACTAGAACCCGTTTCTTGGCAGCTGCCTGCTTTGGCATAGAGCCTGTTACCGCGGCTTTTATTTCAGAAGAAAATTTAAAGCTCATGCTTTTGCAAGCAGCTAAAGGCATAAGCTCTCCCGTTTTTATATTGCGTCCCAGCCTTGGGCTGCAGGTCTTTGGCGAAAAAGTTCCAAAGCCTCTTATTTCCAAAGAGTCGCCTGCTTTGACTATATCCTTAACAACATCAAAAAACTGCTCGATTGCAACTCTTGCATAATCTTTAGTCACTCCGCAGGATATTGCGGTTTCATTAATTAAATCATTTTTTGTGATAGGCATCGCAGGAGGAATATAGAAAATTTAGATGCGTTTGCCCTGGAATTATACCCCAAACCCTAAACCCCAGCATTATGACAGTTGAGGCTTGTATTAAAAGACAGCGAGTTCCAAAAATTCTTTTAAATAAAAATGCTTTATTCCATTCCTTGAATCACCGGAAAATTCATCCATAGACACAACTAGCTTTGGATAGTTATCTTTTATCTTTTCTAAATTGCCAAATTCGCGTTCTATAGTTTTGCTGTCATGCAACAAATAGCAAACCTGCACATATACTTT
>WRMM01000081.1 GCA_009777135.1 Candidatus Fibrimonadales bacterium | reverse complement strand
TAAATCGCTTGAATGTGTTGAAATGGCTGTTGGGGTAGGACATTGTGTTCACATTTATCACTTGAAGAAGCGGTTAATAAGCTTGACATTGTTTGATTACAATTTTTTCTTCTCTGGCAGAATAAAAGTTTCCTGTCATTTTTACTCTTTCGCCAGTTTTGAAACTTGAAAGTTTGCCTACATCCAGTCTTGGAAGAACGCAAATTACCCTAATTTCATCGCCAGCTTTATCAACTAGAGATACGACAGGCGTTGCGTATATGCTGATATGGGTATCGGCGACTATTGCTGAAATTGTTATTTTGCTGCCGCTGTGTTTTTGCCTAAAAGCTTCTGGTTCGGCTTGAAACGCTGACCAAAGCGAAGACGGAGTTGCTGTTTCGGTTGCAAAAGCTAAAGGCGCAAAGAAACAGATTGCTGCCAGCAGCAATACTGTGATTTGAGTTTTATATGTGCGAGGAGCGCTACGCATAAGGATAAATGTAGAAAATTGGAGCTGACATCAAACACACGCCCTTGGGCAAATGCGAAATGAAGAAATAGAAGCGTATAGAAAGGAAAAAAATTCTATATTTCCCTATATGAATAGCATAGATGCTCTAGAAAAAGCCATTAAGCGAAGCAATTTGCTTAATAGGTATATGTTAAAAAAAATTGGCATTTTTGGTTCCTTTGCTCGAGGAGAACCTGCAAATGATATAGACTTTTACATAGATACGGATACGGAAAAATGCGAGTTAGCCAATTTAAAGGGGCTCCAAAGAGAGCTTGAGAGCCTTACCAGCAAAAAAATAGACATCATGCTAAAAAAATATGCTAATCCTATCGTTTTGCACAGAGCTTTGAGGGACATGATGTATGTCTCCGCATAAAGAAAATGACTTGCTTTATTTGCTTAATATTTTGGAATATTCAGGCAAGATTTGGAAATACACAGAAAATGCAAAAAACGCAGAAGGGTTTTATGAGCTTAATGAGCAGTTAAACTTTAATGCTTCTTTAACCTTGTTGGCAAATATTGGCGAAAATGTTAGCAAAATCAGCGAAGAACTAAAACAGGAATATCAAAACATAGAATGGCAAAGCATAAAAGATTTTCGCAATAGAATAGTTCACAACTATGCAGGATTAGACATAGAGATTGTTTTTGAGATTGTCACAGACGATTTAAGAAAATTAAAGCCGAAAATAGAGCAAATTATATCTGAAAAATCGGAACAAAAAATATTCCGCAAAGAAGAATTGGATTTGGCAAAAGGAAGCGAATTTTACAAATATGTTGATTTTGCAACCTTGGCTGAAACCGAAAATAACGAACCCCGATAACCCCGATTTAACGTAATGGCTCATGCCAAGGCATTCTAAACGACGCAATTTTACAATCAACAGCTATAGTTAAATGAAAAAGATTTTTAAATAATCCTAAAAGCACGGAGATTTGGAAACAAGCTATTATTTAGAAAGCGATGGCTATTTGAAGAGAGAATGGGCTGTATGACACCATCTAACTATACAATTTGATGACCTGCCATTGACAAACGGCAAAAATGAAGTTATATTTATGGTATGTTTTTTTGAAAAAGGAGTAAAACATGAAAACCAAATATTTTTTCTCGGTGGCTGCCTATGCAGCTATGGCATTCATTTTCCTAGCTTGCTCTAGCGATGACTCTGGCGATGCTGCAGGTGGTTCAAATTTGTCTGATTTGCCAAAGCAGGTATATTTTGTGGAGAGAGATAGTGTTAATAATTATGATAATGATTTAATAATACTTAAAGAAAAATATGAAGGCAATGGTGATATAGAGTTTCGTTTTTATAGTAGAGATGAAGATAATGATGAGTACAATGCCATTCCAGCAGGCAAAATTCAAAATGGGCAAATATCATTAGATTTACCGATAGATAGCAAATGGTTATTGAAGTGGGAATCTTGCAATGATACGAATTGCCAAATTTCTGTTGTTCCAGAAAATCTCAATTTTATTGGGTGGTTGTCTTCTTTTGCTGCTAATATTCCAAACAAAAGCGATTGCGATGTTAGGCTTTATCTGATAAAGTCGGATGAAAATGTTCGAGTCCGTTTTATTTACTTTTCAGAATCTGGAAAAATTACTGGGACTAGTATTGATGAATATCATACCGTAAATTACGACATGAATTTTTCAAAGGGCTGGAATCCCGTTGTTCGTTATCACTATGGCGGTGGCAATGATTATATAACCACTGATCTTTCAGATGGCGAATTGGAATGGCAGCTTGAATGCGATCAATATTAAAATCGGGTAAATCCTAAAATCGGGGTTATCGGGGTTCAGACTGAAGTTCGCCCCGAAATTCGTGCAGATTTTTTCTATATTGTGCTTAATTATGGCAAAAAGATACATGGAAAGGCGTGTGGATAAAGAACTTGCGTTTTGGAAAAACGACAAGGAGCATAAGGTATTGCTGCTTAGAGGAGCAAGGCAAGTGGGCAAGTCTAGCTCCGTTAGAAAGCTTGCGGAGCTTTTTGAGCATTTTATAGAAGTCAATTTTGAGAAAAATAGAAGAGTTCATCAATTGTTTGACGGCGATTTAGATGCGCATGAAATTTGCGAAAAACTTTCCGTGCAGTTCAAAAAGCCGATTGTCCCAGAAAAAACGCTGGTATTTTTTGACGAAATTCAAGAATGCCCCAATGCGATTTCTGCGCTTAGATTTTTTTGCGAAGACTATCCCGAACTGCATGTAATTGCAGCAGGTTCTCTATTGGAATTCGCGCTGGAAGAATTGCCGTCTTTTGGAGTTGGGAGAATCCGCTCTATTTTTATGCACCCTTTTTCCTTTGCCGAATTTATGAATGCCAATGGCGAAACTTTGCTGTGGAAAGAAGTTTGCAATTCAAATCACGCCAAACCTTTGTTTGAGCCTTTTCACGAAAAATGCTTGGATTACTTGAAAAAATTTTTGCTGCTTGGCGGAATGCCTGCGGTGGTGGCAAAGTACACGGAAAATAAAAATATACTGGAATGCCAAAAAATTCTTAACGATTTAATAATATCATTGAAAGCCGATTTTGCCAAGTATAAAAAACGGGTTCCGAACCTGCATGTTTTAACTGCCTTTGAAGCGGTAGTAAATCAAAACGGCAATAGATTCAATTATTCTGGCGTGGAGCAGCTAAATTACAGGCAGCTAAAAGATAGCTTGGAATTATTGCAAAAAGCCGGGCTGGTTATTCCCGTTGTGCACTCTTCTTCAAATGGTTTGCCTTTGGGCGGCGATGTGAATTTAAAAAAGCAAAAACTAATTTTGCTGGACACGGGCATTTTTCAGCGACTGCTTGGCTTGGAATTGTCTGACATTTTGCTGAGCAATGATATTTCCCTTATAAACAAGGGAGCCATTGCAGAGCAGTATGCGGGCTTGGAATTTTTAAAATCCGCTTCTTGCTATGAGCAGGAGAATCTTTATTTTTGGTCTAGGGAAAAAGCCAAAAGCAATGCGGAAGTTGATTATGTTATACAGAGAGGCGAAAAGATAATTCCCATTGAAATTAAATCCGGTTCCAGCGGAAAAATGCAAAGCATGCGTTTGTTTTTGGAAGGAAAAAAATCAGAATACGGAATTAGAAGCTCGCTAGAAAATTTCTCTTTTTATGATAATATAAAAGTTTGGCCTCTGTATGCTATTGGGAATGCGTAAATTCAGCAAACCTCCTGCTAACTATACAATTTTATGACCAGCCATTGACAAAAGGCGAAAATGAAGTTATATTTATGGTATGTTTTTTTGAAAAGGAGTTCGTTATGAATAAATTAGTTAAAATTTTAGCAATAGTTGCTTTTGTCGCTAGCTTGGTATATGCTTGGCCTAATGGGGTTGAAATTAATGGCAGCTATTTTGGAGCCTCCACGATAGTTCTTTCGAATAGCAGCAGCACCGACTATAGTTTTCGATGGGAAATAACTTGCAATGACGGAAGCCTGAGAGACGGCGCAAGAACAATTCGTGCTAATGATTTTCATTTAACTATAGCTGTTGATTGTAAAATTGCATCGTTTAGAATACCTTGGCATGAGCCATTGCGTTAAATCAGGGCTATCGGGGTTCAGACAATGAACAATTCTGCGCATCAAATCGGAATTTTTCCGATTATCTGCGTAAAATTTACTATATTTGCCTAAATGCACGATTTTTTGAAAAAATGCGGAGCGATTCCCCTGCGCATGGCAAATTTACACGCCGTGCTTGCCGACTATAATTCTCCCATAGATAAAATTTCATATATGGAAAAAAAGGGAGAAATAATAAGGCTCAAAAAGGGCTTGTATGTAAGCTCGCCAAAAATTCATGGGCAATTGCTATCTAGAGAACTTATAGCAAACCACCTTTACGGACCTTCTTACGTATCACTGGAAAGCGCGCTTTCTTTTTATGGAATAATACCGGAAAGAACGGAAACCATGCGTTCCGTAACATTTAAGAGAAGCAAAAAATTCAATACCGCGCTGGGATTGTTTGAATACCAAAGCATTCCAAAAGATTTTTACGCAATGGGTTTTAAGCAGGAATTTATAGGCAATGACTATGCTTACTTAATAGCCACGCCAGAGAAGGCTCTTTGCGATTTGCTGCTTGCAACCGCAAATTTAAGATTTACCTCAAAAAAATCCATGCTCGCTTTTTTGGAATACGATTTGCGAGTTGATTTTTCCGCTTTGAAATGGGATACAAACATTGTGCAGGAATGCGCAAACATTGGGCGAAAAAGAAAAGAACTGCTTTATTTAAAGGAGGTGCTAGATGAATGCTTTTGACAATATGCTTGCCAGATACAAGGCTGTAACCAGAGAAGAAAAAAACAATGCTCAGAGGGAGGTGATGCAGCAAATTGTGCTTGCGGGGCTTTCTCGAAGCGATTTTTTTGAGAAGGCGGCTTTTTACGGCGGCACATGTTTAAGGCTGCTTTACGATTTGCCTAGATTTTCGGAAGACATGGATTTTTCCTTGCTGAAAGTTGATGAAAATTTTGACTTGCAGAATTATTTTCCATTTATAAAAGACGAATTTTTGTCTATGGGAAAAAATATAGAGCTTTACAAAAAGGAAAAACGGCAAAAAACGAATATGGAATCTGCATTTTTAAAAAGCACATCTCAATTTTATGATGTTAAGTTTCAAACAGAAAAACAAGTGAAAATCAAGATTGAAATTGACACTATGCCGCCGCTGGATTTTGAGACAGAAAACAAATTGCTGTTGCAGCCTTTTTCTTTTAATGTTCGTTGTTTTACTTTGCCGTGCTTGTTTGCGGGCAAAATGCATGCATTTTTGTTCAGAAACTGGAAAACCAGGGTCAAAGGCCGCGACTGGTTTGACTTTGAGTGGTATGTTCAAAACCAGATACCGCTCAGCTTAAAGCATTTCATAGCAAGAGCTGCACAATTCGGGGACCAAGGCATGAGAATCAAAAATGAGAAAAGTTTGAAACAGGCTTTGTCTAAAAGAATAAAATCCGCAGATATAAAAGCTGTTTTAAGCGATGTTCTTCCTTTTTTAAAGAATCCTAAAAGCACGGAAATTTGGAGCACGGATTATTTTTTGGAACTTGCGAAAAGGGTGAAGCAACCCCCCTTCTAACTATACAATTTGATGACCTGCCATTGACAAAAGGCGAAAATGAAATTATATTTGTTAAATATTATTGAGGCATTCTACAATATCTAAATATTCTTTCGCTTTCAAAATGATAATTTCATTGTGCTTTTTAAGTTCCAGCAAATGAATATCACCTGATATAATATAATCGGCATTAGCCATTACCGCACATTCTAGATATTTGTTGTCTTTTATGTCGCGGCTTGCATTTATTTGTTCGGAAGGATTTATAAATTTTGTTATTTTCTTTATTCCAGAAATATAATTTTCAATTTCTTTTTTATCTACATTAAATTTTGGTCTATTTATAACTTCTGTTATTTCTTCCAAAATTTCCATACTCATAAACAAATCATCTAAGCCATCCGTAACTCTGTCAATAACCCTTTGAGGATTCCCCTTCCAAAAAAACGCAGAAATAAAAATATTAGCGTCTAAAATTATTTTCATTTTACGCTTTTTTCCTTTCTATACGCTTCTATTTCTTCATTTATCATTTCTTCAGTTATTCCAAGTTTTTTTCCCAAGCTATTGCCGTAATCAAAAGCTCGTCTCAATTGCTCTCTAGCCATTTTTTTTTCATCAATTATTCTTATTTCCACAAGCACAGGCTCCAAAAAGGCATTCCTGTACTGGACAGGCACCTCTATAATACCATTTTTCACTGCTGCTTCAAACTCAACAACTGCAGGCCTCTCTAAAACTGCTGTCATACTCATAAAATACCTCTATTGGCTAATATAGAAAACATAATTGCTCGCAAATGAGTTTATCAACCCCAATTCTAACTATACAATTTGATGACGCACCATTGACAAAAGCCGAAAATTAAATTATATTTATTGTATGTTTTTTTAAAAAAAGGAGTAAAATATGAAAACCAAATATTTTTTCTCAGCGGCTGCCTATGCAGCCATGGCATTCATTTTCTTCGCTTGCTCTAGCGATGACTCTGGCAACAACTCTGGTAGTTCTGCAGGCGGTTCAAATTTTGCTGATTTGCCAAAGCAGGTATATTTTGTGGAGACAGATCACGATGATAATGATAATTTGATAGTACTCAAAAAAGAAAAATATGAAGGCAATGGTGATTTAGCATTTCTTTTTAGTGAAATTATGACTTTGTCTTGCAGTGGTTCCCATTGCGAATGTACTAATTATAATGGCGATGTATATCAATGTAGTTACGAAGATGAAGATAAATACGATACCATTCCGGCAGGGAAAATTCAAAATGGGCAAATATCATTAGATTTGCCGACAAGCATAGACAGCAAATATTTGAGAGAGCTTGAGTCTTGCGATGATACGAATTGCCAAATTTCTATTGTTCCAGAAAATCTCACCAGTGTTGAAAAATCTTATCTTTATGCTACTATTCCCAACGAAAACGATTGCAGAGTTCAGCTTCGTCTGGCAAAGTCTGGCAAAACAACTAGCATAGCATATTTTTATTACTATTCAGAATCTGGAAAAATTACTGGAACTGAAAAAATTTATTCCTATTCTTATGATGATGGTGGCGATATTGAAGACCAAATAAATCTTGACATGAGTTTTTCAAAGGGTTGGAACCTTGCTTACTATTATGATAATTATTTGACAACCAATCTTCCAAAAGGCGAGGCATTGGAATGGTGGCTTAAATGCGATCAATATTAAAATCGGTGGTATCGGGGTTCAGATATGTAAAAAAAAGCGCAAAATTTTAACATATTCTTATAATATGTATAATTTTTATATGTATTTTCACAATATGTTAAAAAAAGCGTGAAATCTTAACATAAATTGTCTAAATTACTCTTATGTTGCAAAACCACACTCCGCATAACAATTTGGCTCTTTTGCCGCCAAACACGGATATTGAAACAAAATCTATTCTGAAAAAGGCTATTGCAGCCAATCGTGTTTTAGCAGACCTCAAAAATAAAGCAGACCTTTTGCCCAACCAAGATATTTTGATTTCCAACATAGCATTGACCGAAGCTCGCGACAGCTCAGAAATTGAGAATATTGTAACAACGGCAGACTCATTATATAAAGCCGATATAACGCCAGAAACTCAATTGGATGCCAATACTAAAGAGGTCCGCTGCTATAACCAAGCTCTGTGGCTAGGCATGAAAATGCTCGGCGAACGGCCGCTTTGCACCAATACTTTTATAAGCATAGTGCA
>WRMM01000080.1 GCA_009777135.1 Candidatus Fibrimonadales bacterium | reverse complement strand
TTGCATTGCCCATACCCCAAACCCTATACCCCATACCCAAGCATTGAGTTAATCATTGCTTACTATAAAATATTTACTCTCTACCTAATCCCTCACAAATAAAATTGAACCTGCGAAAACCAAAACCACAACGATTATTTTTTGAAGCGGAAACGGCTCTCCAAAAACAGCAAGGCCGCCTAGCACCGGCACAATCAAGCCGATGGCAGCAGAAAGAGGAATCACAAATAACGCTCTGCCTCTGCGCAGACCAAGCTGCGAACAGATAAATGCCGCTATATAAAGCGCGGCAAGGGCAAAGATGCGCAAATCAATAGGCGGCGGAAACAAGCCGTCTAAAGAAATGCTTTTGTAAAAAACCGCAGAAAGCCCAAAACCAACGCCTGCGCATAGAGAATCCGTTATTTCTGTTTTGCGAAAAACAAGGCAAACCACAGCAAGCAATGCAAGCACCGCTCCGGCATAAAGCCAAAGCATTTCTCCAGAACGCAATCCGCCAGAAGCCTCGCCTGCCAAAGTTCCTTCTATCAAAAGCCCGCCAAAAATCAAAGCTATTGCAAAAGCTATTTTGCGAGTCATTTTTTCGCCTAAAATTTTCCAGCCCAAAAGAGCCGTTAACGCAGGGTTCAAAGCCATAAAGGGCTGAACCAGGCTTATATTATACCTTGCTATTGCCGTATAATAAAGCAAAGTTGCAACCACGCTCAAAAACAAGCCGCCAAGCCAAAATTTATTCACAGCCAAAGACTTAACAGAACCTGCCGCCCTCAACCCAATGCTCATCAAAATATTCCCAAAAGCAAGACCTATTGCGGAGCTTAATGTTAGGAGGAAGAACATTGCTAATCGGAGTCCTAAGTTGAGAGTTGAGAGTTGAGAGTTGAGAGTTGATTCAAAGTTGAATGTTTTGGTTTTAATGATGGGCACGAGGGGGTAGCCGCGCACAAAGTAGCGGCTAGGGGGAAACCTACCCCAACAAAATAAATATAACTCTCAACTCTCAACTCTCAACTCTCAACTAATTATTAATTATAAATTTCCTTATACGTCCAATAATTTCCCATAACGCGTTTTACGTAGTCTCTGGTTTCCCAGTAGCTTACTTCTTCTACTCTTATATCCCAGGGCAGGGAGCCGTAGTTTGCAATCCAGCGGTTGGTGGGCGTGGGACCTGCGTTGTATTCGCCTAGAACGCCTATGTAGTCTTTTTTGCGCTCAACATATAAATCGTTTAAATACCGAACTCCCAAGCGAATATTCAAATATGCGTTGTATAGCAAATCTTTGTTGTATTTCTCTATGCCTTCTCTTTTTGCCAGAACATCTCCGGTTGCAGGCATAATTTGCATAAGCCCTCTTGCGCCGGCTGGCGATTGAATTTGAGCATCGAATACGCTCTCTTGGCGCATAACGGAATATACCAAAAATGCGTCTATTTTTGCGTGCTTTCTAACTTTTGCCTCGTGCGGAACGGGGTAGAGAAATTTAAGAACCGGCACCGGAACATTGACCATCCTTTGCCTTGGAACCATATCCAAAAGATTTCGCGCCAGTCTGTGAGCCAAAGCATGTTCGCCGTTTTGCATGAACATAATGCCATATCTGTAATAAAATTCGGGGCGGTTTTTATGGAGTTTAAAAGCTTCGTCGTAAAAGGCAAAAGCTTCTTGCTCAAAACCGCTGCGGAGCAAAATGCTAATCTGTTCCAAGCGATGAGTGCCAACAAGCGTGTCTCTTCCTGCTTCTTTTTTTTGCAAAGTTCTCAGCCAAACTATGGCGGCAGAATCCGTTGTTTCAAGGCTAAGTTTTGGAATTTTGTCAGAAAGCTCATATTCTTCCAAATTCTGTTTTGCGCGCCAAGCGTAATACCCAAGCGGAAAATCCGATATAACGGCAAGGTATGCTTTTGCTGCATTATCCTTATTCCCCAGCAGTCTTTGGCATTCCGCATGAAAGTAAAGAGAAGCGCTTCTGGCCATTAATCCTAAATTCTCGCTTGCGGCCTCTGCAAATATGCTTGACGCTTCTGCATATTTTTCTTCTTTGAAATTTATGAACCCAACTCTGAATTTTGCCCATTGCCTGCGTTGGTTTTTTCCAAATCTTGGATTGTAGAGCTGTTTGTATGTATCAATAGCTTTTTTATATTCCTTTGCCTGCTCAAACTCCAAGCCCTTTACCCACAGATTGTTTGCATTTTCCGTGCTGAAAGGATATTTTCTTTGAAAAATAGAATCCAGCCTCCGAGCCTCGCTTCTGTTGCCTGCGCTTCTCAGCATTCTAAGCAGGCTTTGCATCCAAGTAGCATTGTAATCCACGCTGTCCAAAAGTTTTTTGTACTGGGCAATGGCCAAATCTGTTTTTTCCATTTGCCTCCAAGCCTCCGCCTGCGACACCATGAGATTTACTCTTTTTGCAGAATCCAGTCTTATAGTTTTATCTGCAAAAACAGTGTTTATTCTCTCTGCGCATCTTTCATTTATTCTTCTTCTGCACATTGCCGTGACAAAGTCGTAGTCTGTTGAGTTTGGAACAAGCCTTTGCAATACAATAAATGCGGAATCGCTATATTGGCCTCTGGTTCTTAAAAGCGTAAAATAATTTGCAGTTGCGCTTTTTGCATCATTTGCAGCTTCTTGTTCTTTGGCTAATCTAAATCTCAAGAATTGCTCATAATTTTTGCTTGGTTTGGATCTAAGCCTGTGCTGCAGCGAATCTATTTTGGCTTTTTGCGCAACTGCTGTGTCGCGCAGAATTCCTCCCACCAAAACCTGGTCTGCCTGTTCCCATGAATTTTTGTTGTTTCTTATGCTTTTTATATTCAGCAAAAGTTTTCTACTCTCTTGAATATTGCCTCTTTCCAATTCGCATTTGGCAATTCTAATCACAAGCGGGCCATATAAAAAGTCCGAAACGCTTTGCAAAAGCGGCATGTAGATAGAGTAGGCGCTGTCCCATTTTTTGTCGTAATAAAACACCGCAGCTCTTAAAAGCTCTTTTGAAATGGAATCTGTTGCGTTCTCGCTCCCCTGCAAAGCAAGCTCCCTGCGCAAGACTTCGTTTTTAAAAACATCGGGAGGCAGCAACTCAAGCTCATCGTCTTGAGCGATGGCAAGGGAGAAACAGAATGCTGAAAGCATCAAAAATATATACTTCATTTAGATGAAAATTTAGAAATTTTGTATGGTAAGTGCTGATTTACCGCGCTGAACTCCAATTCGGAATAATTCTTTACCGCTAAATTCAAGCGATACTCATTCGGGAACAGGCAAACCAGATTTCCATGCTTGTCTTGCATGCAATCTCCTTTGTATTCCTTTGCAAATTCATCTTGCTTTTTATTGTCGCCGCTGAGCCACCTTGCGCAGAATACCGGAATTTTGTCTAGCTGAACCTCTGCTCCATACTCGTTTTCCAAGCGATGTTTTAGAACGTCAAATTGCAGTTCTCCCACAACTCCTATCACAGGGAGAGCAGAACTCAAAGCGGAAAACAGCTGCGTTGCGCCTTCTTCTGAAAGCTGCGCAAGACCTTTGCCCATTTGCTTGCTTTTTAGCGGGTTCAAAAGCGTTACCCTTGCAAAAAATTCAGGAGCAAAATCCGGTATGCCGGCAAATTTGAATTTTTCGCCCTCGGTCAAAGTGTCGCCTATGTTGAAAAGGCCAGGGTCATTTATGCCAACAATATCGCCTGCGTATGCTTTGTCTATAACTTCCTTGTCTTGCGCCAAAAAGCTTGTTGGGGCAGCAAGGCGAATTTCTCGCCCTGTGCGGCAATGCAAAACTTTGTTTCCTCTTTCAAAAGAGCCGGAACATATACGCAAAAATGCAGTGCGGTCTCTGTGCCTAGGGTCCATATTCGCTTGAATTTTAAATACAAATGCGCTGAATTTATTCTCTGCCGGCAAAACCAAACGAACATCCGACTCGCGGGGTGTGGGTTGCGGAGCTATATTTGCAAATGCGTTTAAAAGCTGTCGCACGCCAAAGTTATTTACTGCGCTTCCAAAAAACACGGGGCTTTGCTTGCCTGCCAAATATTTTTCTTTGTCAAAAGGCTCCATAGCCTGCGTTACAACTTCATAGCGGCCTTTAAATTCCTTAACATATTCTTCGCCGCAAAGTTCGGCAAGCTTTGGGTCGTCTGGGCTGCTCAGCTGCAAAACTTCTTGTTTGCCTTCTTCTTTGTTGAAAGTGTGAAGTGTGTTGTCTGCTATGCAATAAACGCCTTTGAATAATTTGCCGTAGCCAATGGGCAAGGTAAATGGGCAGGTTTGAATTTGCAAAACGCTTTCAATTTCATCCAGCAGTTCCAGAATATCGCGGCCATCCAAATCCATTTTATTTATAAATGTGATTATGGGAGTTTTGCGCATTCTGCACACATCCATAAGCTTTATGGTCTGCCTTTCCACGCCATTCACGGAATCAATCAAAACCAAAGCGGCATCCACAGCTGTTAAAGCGCGGTATGTATCTTCGCAAAAATCCTGATGCCCGGGCGTATCCACCAAATTGAAGTAGCAGCCTTCAAAGGGAAAGTTCAAAACCGATGAGCTAACAGAAATTCCTCTCTGCTGTTCTATTTTCATCCAGTCGCTAACCGTATAGCTCCTATTGGATTTTGCGCGAACATGCCCGGCTTCTCTGATAACCTTTCCATACCACAAAAACTTTTCCGTGAGCGTGGTTTTTCCCGCATCGGGATGCGAAACAATGGCGAACGTGCGCCGCAAAGATATTTCAGAGGAGAGAGACATTTTCTATGCCTTCTTCTTTATCCTCTTCCTCAGCGTAAGCCAGCATGTTCTTCTGGCCGCACTTGTACATAAAGCGATCCAAATATTCGCAGTATTTCATAGAACCTAATTTAGAAAATAAAAACATACCTTTAAATCCCCCATACCCTATACCCCATACCCCAAACCCAAAGCTACTAAATCAGCGTTTACTATATTCTCTGCATGATCAATTTATCAAAAAAATGGGTTTTAATCACTGGAGCTGCGCGTGGCATTGGCAGGCAGGCAGCTTTGGCTATGGCAGAGCGGGGTGCGAATTTGATTTTGCACAGCCGTAATTTGGAACATACCAAAACTTTGGAAGCAGAGGTTAAGGCAAAAGGCGTGGAAGCTTTTTCTATTGCCGCTGAACTAAGCGACCATAAATCGAGGGAAAAATTTTTGGCAGAGCTTGATTCCAAAAATCTGCAAATAGACATTGTTTGCAACAATGCCGGCCTGCAAACTCCCTACAGAGTTGCTTTTTGGGAAGTGCACGAGGCTGATTATCTCACAAGCTTTCAAGTAAACGCAATTGCTCCTATTCAGATTAGCTGCCACTTTTTGCCGAAAATGCTCAAAGCTGGTTTTGGCAGAGTGATTTGCACCACAAGCGGAATAGCCAACGAGCCTGAGCAAATGGCTTATGCCGCAGGCAAGGCTGCCCTTGACAAATTTGTTCGAGACACTGCGCACAAACTGAGTGGCACAGATGTAACTTTAAATCTGCTAGACCCGGGTTGGCTCCGCACAGACTTGGGCGGTCCAAATGCGCCAAACGCTGTGGAGACTGTAGTCCCTGGCGCTATAGTAGCTGCATTTGCAAGCAGCAAAGTGAACGGCAAATGGATTAGCGCTCAGGATTATAAGGATTTGTCGCTTGAAGAAGCGGTTAATAAGCTTGACATTGCTTGATTGCAATTTTTTCTTCTCTGGCTGAGTAAAAATTTCGAATGTTGCGCATAATGGTATAATATAGTATTTTCTACATTACCTCCATGCCACAAATAACCCTAACACTTCCAGACGGCTCAGAGAAATCCTTTGAAAGCGGAATTACCGGCTTGGATATTGCAAAGAGCATTTCAGAAGGCTTGGCTCGCAAAGCCATTGCCGTTAAACTTGGCGAAAAAATTTTAGACCTAAACCGCCCTCTCACAGCAGATGGCGCATTCCGCATAATAACGCCTAGCAACGAAGACTTGGATGCTCTTTTTGTGCTGCGGCACTCCTGTGCGCACGTGCTGGCAGAAGCGGTTTGCTCGCTTTTCCCCGGCACAAAGCTAGCGTATGGCCCTCCCGTTGAAGACGGCTTTTATTACGACCTTGCAAGCCCCGAACCCATAACGCATGCGGATTTTGAACGCATTGAAAAAAAGATGGCGGAAATTATAAAAGAAGACCGCCCATTTACGCGCGTTGAAGTTTCGCTAGAAGAAGCCCTAAAACGCACCGAAGGCGATAAGTACAAAAGAGACAACGTAGAACGAGCCGTAGCCCGAGGCGATAGCATTTTCAGTTTTTACGTAACCGGCACCGTAGGGGCAGCTCCCCGTGGCTGCCCCTGCGATGCCGCCATCAGCCCCTACGATGCCACCCCAAGCTGGGAAGATTTATGCGCAGGTCCCCATGTTCCAAGCACAGGCAAGCTAAAGGCGTTCAAGGTTTTGAGCCTTGCAGGAGCGTATTGGCATGGCGACCAAAATAGCGACCAGCTGACCAGAGTTTATGGAACCTGCTATGCAGACAAAGCTGGCTTGGATGCTTATCTCAAATTTTTGGAAGAAGCGAAAAAAAGAGACCATCGCCGCATTGGGCAAGAGATGGATTTGTATCACTTGGAAGACCACAGCCCGGGCATGGTGTTTTGGCATCCGCACGGAACAGTTTTGGTAAATGTTCTAAGGGATTTTGTTCGCAAAGAAATTACCAAGCGCGGCTACAAAGAAGTTATAACACCAGAAATTGTGGATAAATCGCTTTGGGTTCGCAGCGGGCACGCAGACAAATACGATGCCAATATGTTCAAAACCTTGGCAGGTGAGCGTGAAATGGCTGTTAAGCCCATGAACTGCCCATGCCATATAGAGATTTTCAATCAAGGCTTGAAAAGCTGGCGAGACCTTCCGCTTCGCCTTTCGGAATTTGGAAAATGCCACCGCAACGAACCTGCCGGCACAATGCACGGCTTGATGAGGGTTCGCGGTTTTGTGCAAGACGATGCGCATATTTTTTGCACCGAAGAGCAAATTGCATCAGAGGTTAGCGATTTTTGCACGTTAGTAAAAGATCTTTACAAGGTTTTTGGTTTTGAAAAAATAACCGTGAAATTCAGCACCCGCCCAGAAACTCGAGTTGGCTCGGATGAGCTTTGGGACAAAGCGGAACAGGCTTTGGAAGAAGCCACAAAGCTTGCTGGCTTGGAATACAATCTAAACCCAGGCGAGGGCGCATTTTATGGACCAAAGCTGGAGTTTGTGCTAAAGGATTCTTTGGGCAGAGACTGGCAGTGCGGCACAATTCAGGTGGATTTCAATATGCCTGCCCGTTTGGGCGCAGAATATGTTGGCAAAGACAATCAAAAACACACGCCTGTAATGCTGCATAGAGCGGCTTTGGGTTCTTTAGAGCGTTTTATAGGGATTTTAACCGAAGAATACGCAGGTGATTTCCCCTTTTGGCTTGCCCCTATGCAGGTTCGCGTTCTGCCTGTTTCCGAAAAGTTTAGCGAATATGCAGAGAAAGTCCGCAAAGAACTTGTAGAGGCAGACATTAGAGCGGAAATTGACAATTCAAACGAAAAGGTTGGCTATAAAATTCGCCAAGGCGAGCTGGCGAAAGTGCCTTATTTGCTTGTTGTAGGCGAAAAGGAAGTTGCGGCAAATACCGTGTCTGTCCGCAAAAGGAAAGAGGGCGATTTGGGGCAAAAGAGTTTGGAAGAGTTTTTGGGCTGTGTTCACACGCACATTGGATAAAAATGCAAAATTTACTATAGTAAACGCTGATTAACTTCGCTGGGGATTAGGGATTAGGGATTGGGGATTAGAATTTATATATCCAATCCCCAATCCCCCGAT
>WRMM01000079.1 GCA_009777135.1 Candidatus Fibrimonadales bacterium | reverse complement strand
CTTTTGATATGCGCAATACTATGCGCATAGATGGGGCTGCAATAATGTTTTTCAAAAATATCCAGGAACAGCTGAGCAAGGAAGGTCGCAAGATTGCATTCTTTGGCGGAACGCTGGAAGTGCAGGAACAGCTGAAGAATGTAAAATCCTTTTTGGTGTATGCAACGATAGTAGAATTTGAGCGCGATTTCCACGAAATTAACCCTGAATTGAATAGAACGTTTTTCAGGCTGTCAGAGGGCAAGGGTCCATTCCGTTCCCTGAAAATGATTTGCGCACTTTGCGCTTATGATAATGTTACAGGCTTTATAATAGATGAAAATTATTACAAGCCAAGATGGAGCGAGCACGAAATAGTTCCGGTGTATGAGCCTGATGAGCCAGATCCCAATGCTATAGACTTTTCTTGCTATCAAGTTGCTATCTGCCCAAAATGCTTTTATGCTTCTACCCGGCTTGACTGGTTTACAATAGTGTTTCCAGAAGGGCGTTTTGAATCGCAATTAACGCAGGAAAACAGAGCCAAGCTCTCCAACACCACGCCTTTGCGCCGCAACTTGGCAATGGCCTACAACGGCGCAAGCGAAGAGTCTTTTTTCAGAGTTCCCAGAGAAAAAAGCGCAGCTTATCTCTCATGGCTATTGAACGAATTCTGCCTTAAACACATGAGCGATCAGCGAACAACTGATGGCTTTGACATTGTTGTGAGCAATTTTATGATGTGCAAATTTGCGCTTAAAGATGTGGATATTGACAACCACATGTACACAGCTATGGCATGGCTTTACGGAATAATGGAAAATAAGGCAAATTACTCAACTTTGCGCCTTGCCAAGGCATACGTTTATCTGGTGAGCGCTCTGCTTAACCACGACAAACCCCAAGAAGCCCGTAAATTTTACCGCCTATTGGAAAAAGAATACAAAGATATAGAAGATTGCAAATATTTGATTAACAGAGCGCAGCAATTATTGCTGAATTAAGTTCAAATTTTTCTACATTAGCTCCCATGAATAAGTTTAAATTTATCTTTAGCGGTTTAACAGCAGTATTTTTCCTTGCCTGCTCATCTAAGCAGATTGGCTTAAAGGAAAATTGGATTGACGAGCGTGACATGATGGCTTTGGCAGAAAGCGAATCTGTTATCCAGTGGATGGTCAAAGCCGGCAAGCCTACCCTTGTGGAAATTATTGGCGACACAAGCGTGTACTATTATAACTACAGACCAACAATGTATGCAGTTGCGGTTTATGACAGCACAACTTTTTTCAAAACTTGGGGCACAGCAACGGAAGCAAAGCCTAGTTTGGCAAATGCAACTGAAGTTTGGGGCAGCAGAAGAAACCTTATGCAAATAAAGGCGGTTAATGACCGCGTTGTCACTGCCGTTGTAGCGGATGGTCCCGACAGAAAAGTTTTTGTTCGCGATTTGAACGGGAATATAGTTCTAGACCCAAATACGGGCTTTAATCCAAATATCTCCACAGAGCAGAGAATTGATAAAAGTTCCAAAGAGTTTGGCAAAGCCAGCAGCAGCATTCAAGGCGAAAACACATGGCCGGCTACCGAAAAAATTGGCGAAGTGCCAGCATCGCAAGCGAAAGCTATAGAAGCCGCTGCCGAAGCCGTTGCAGCAACAGCAACAGCGGTTGAAAACGTTGCAGCAGAAGAGCCAGTAGCTGAAGCAGTTGTTGCCGAAGCCGAAGCTAAAGCAGAACCAGAACCAGTGGCAACAGCAACCGAACCTGCTCCTGAGCCACAGCCAGAAGCTACCCCTGAAGCAACTTCTGAAACGGTTCCAGAAACTGCCACCGAAGCTGCTGCTCAGAACTAATTTCTTCTGCCGCCTATCAAACCTGCTCTGTAAGCCCAGTATAAAAGCATTAAAACTGAGTTTATAGCGGCGGCTACATAAGTTAAGGAAGCCGCTGTTAAAACGGAAGAAACCGTGTTTGCCTCATTGCCTTGCCGAACTATGCCCAAATTTTGCAAATATTTTTTTGCCCTTGAAGAAGCATCAAATTCAACAGGAACGGTAACCAGCGTGAATGCAGTGGCAGCGGCAAACAAGGCAACGCCTATAACCGCTATGGAATGTCCAAAGCCACCTGCGGTTTCTGCGCCTGCTCCTAGCATTATGCCTATTATAACAATCCAAGGTCCAAGGTTGCTTCCTATATTTGCGGCAGGAACTATGGCAGAACGAACCCACATGGGAAAATAATTCTGCGCATGCTGAATTGCGTGCCCTGCCTCGTGCGCGGCAACGCCTGCGGCGGCGGCTGAACGCCCTCTATAAACATCGGGGCTTAGGTTTAGCGTTTTGTTCATGGGGTTGTAGTGGTCGGATAAAAATCCTTTGTGCTCATGCACGCTAACATCGGTGATGCCTGCGTCTCGCAAAAGCTGTTCAGCTACTTGAGCGCCTGTGTAGCCGCTGGCAATAGAAACTTTTTTGCCTTTTTCAAATCGGCTTTTCACCATAAAGGCAGCACCGCCAGAAAGCACTATTCCAAGCACTAAAATAAGCATATAAATTGGCTCAAAATAAAACATAGAGAACCTCCTTTGATATATAAATCTAGCTTTTTAAGGCAAAAAATACTATATTTTTGCAAAAAAAGCTGATACACTGCATTTTTTGGGGGGTTAAAGGTAGCTACTATATAAACTACTATATAAAACTTGACAAAATCCTCAGATTTTTCTATATTTATGCTCCCTATTAACAAACACCGACTGTGTTTTAAGCATCCCCGGTGACCTTTGGGTTCGGATGCTGTGCAGTTGGGGTGAACAACCAAATGGAGAAAAGTATGGCTAATTTGCCTTCTATAGAAGACCTACTGGCTGTAGGCGCGCACTTTGGGCACCAGACTCGTCGCTGGAATCCCAAAATGAAACCCTACATTTTAACCGAAAAGAACAGCATCCATGTGCTGAATCTGGAAAAAACCCGGCAGCTTTTGGAAACAGCCGCCCAAGTCATTGCCAGAATTTCTGGCAATAACCGCACCGTTCTTTTTGTTGGCACCAAATCCTCGGCTCGCGCAGCTGTAGAAGCCGCCGCCACTAAATGCGGGCATTTTTATGTAACAAACCGCTGGCTAGGCGGAATGCTCACCAATTTCCAAACCGTGCGCAAGTCTATCAAACAGATTGACAAAATAGACGATATGGAAAACCAGGGCGTTTTCAAGCAGATGAGCAAAAAAGAGGTTTTAGACAAAAACCGCGAACGCAATAAGCTTTTGAATGTGTTTGCCGGCATCAGAGAGATGAGCCAGCTTCCCGGAATTATTGTGATAACCGATTTGAACCACGAGCACATTGCCGTTTCCGAAGCGCGCCGCTTGCGCATTCCCATAATCGGAATTTGCGATACCAATGTAAATCCCGAGCTGGTTCAATACCCCATTCCCGCAAACGACGACGCTCTGCGTTCCGTTTCATTGATTGTGGATTATTTGGCGGCAAATGTTGTTGCCCGCCATAATCCTTCGTTAAACAACACCAAAGAAAAAGACGCTGAAAAACCGGCGGAGGAGAAATAATGGCAATAACTGCACAAATGGTAAATAGCCTGCGCGAAAGAACCGGCATAGGCATGCTTAAATGCAAAGAAGCTTTGACAGCTTGCGATGGCGATGTTGAAAAAGCCGTGGAGCTACTGCGCAAGCAGGGCGCAGCCGTTGCTGCAAAACGCGCAGACAAAGAAGCTAAAGAAGGCTTGGTATATATAGGCTCAACCGAGAGCAAGGTTTTCTCTTTTGAACTGACCGCCGAAACCGATTTTGTTTCCAAAGGCGAAGATTTCTTAAAATTGATTGAAGAAATCACGGGAGTCATAAAGGCAAACAATGTTTCTTCCATAGAAGAGATTCTCCAGCACAAGGTTGGCGCTCTTACCGTTGGTGGGCGCATAGAAGAAGTTCTGGCAAAAATAGGCGAAAAAATCGAAATTCGCAAATTCGCTGTTTTGCCCGTTGAAGAAAATTCTGCAATTGCTTCTTATTCCCACCTTGGCGGCAAAATAGGCAGCATTGTGAAGCTTGCTTACGAAGGCGCTCCGGCTGGCGGCAAAGAAGCCGTTCAGGCTGCGGCAAAAGTAATTGCTTTGCATGTTACCGCTTCTAACCCCATGGCTTTGGATGAGAGCGGGCTTTCTCCGGATCTTATTGAAAAAGAAAGAGAGATTGCAAAAGAACAGATTGTAAACGAAGGCAAAACCAAACCCGACTTTGTTGACCGCGCTGTTGAAGGCCGCGTGAAAAAAGCCTTGAAGCAACTCTGTCTTCTGGACCAGGAATTTTACATTGACGCCAAGAAAACCGTTCGCGACGTGCTAGCCGAAGAGCAAAAGAAACTAGGCGTTTCCAAGCTTGAAGTTGCGCAGTTTGTGCGGTTTGAAAAGGGGAAGTAATTTCTATATTAACTCCCCATGGAGGCAGATAGAAATTTTACCGTCCTTGCGGTTAGCGATAATTATGCCAGTTCAGATATTTTGAACAGCATATTGTCATCTTATTATAATGTTAAAATCGCAGCTTGCGCAAAAGATGCGCTGGCTTTGCTGAAAGGCGCTGAAGTAGATCTTGTAATTTTGGACTACGAATACCACAGCAAAGAAGGGCATGATTTTTTGATGAGCATAAAGTCTGCAGAAGAAACATTGCGGATTCCTGTAATTCTTATAGGAGATTCCAGCAATCCAGAATACGAAGAACTGGCTTTTGCTCTCGGAGCGGCAGATTACATAAGCAAGCCTTTAAGAGCTTCAATTGTCAAGGTTCGGGTAAATAACCAAAGATTAATAGTCAGGCAGATAAAAGCAATAGAAGAACTTGGACTGCTGGATCCCTTAACCGGCATAGCTAACAGGCGCGGCTTTGACAGTCGCATCAATTTGGAATGGCTGAGAGCAATAAGAGACAAAACTCATTTTAGCCTTGCTGTTGCAGACATAGACCACTTCAAAGCATACAACGATGATTATGGCCATATTCAAGGCGATGTTCTTTTGCGCGCAATAGCAAAGCAAATTGTTTTAATGCTGAAAAGACCTGCGGATTTTGTGGCGCGTTGGGGCGGCGAAGAATTTGTTATTATGCTTCCAAACACAAATCTCAGAGGAGCGATAATGCACTCGGAAGAAATTCGCAAATCCGTAGAAAAAATGGTTGTGCCAAATCTGCCCGGCGCAACCATAAGCATAGGAGTGGCATCAACAATTCCATCTTCAAGCACCTCGATGCAAGGTTTTTTCAACATGGCAGACAAAGCGCTTTACAAAGCCAAGCACTCAGGCCGAAACAAAGTGTGTCATTTTTCGTAAGTTAATCAGCCTTTTTCTATATTAATACTCATGGAAAAGTTTTTCAACATCTTTGGAATTTTCAGCAGAGCGGCAGAGCTTCGCAAAAACCCCATGCTTGCGGATATTTACGCGGATATGACCGACAGAAGCAATTACCGGACAGCGAAAACCATAGACGAATACAAAAAAGACCCGCTTTTCGGAATAAAAAAGGATTTGGAGAACCGCAGGAAAGACAGGATGAATTTAGTCAATGACTTCGGAAAGGCTTTCCAGGCAGCCAAACTAAGGCTGGGAGCATAGGCTATGCCAAGGCATTTGCAAGGGCAGGCAAGAACGGACGGCAGACGGGGCATCATAATGGCTCCTTTTACAAAGGATGAGTAGCAACTCCCTCTCCCAGTTTTGCTTCTCTGATTTCAATGTCTTTTCTTTCCCACAGATTTAATTGCTTGGGCGGAATTCTTTCGCCATCTTTGTTGTAAATCAAAACCACAGCGGGGCGGTTTTGCTCTCTGGAATTTGAACGCAGCACTATTCCAACATAGCCAGTAAATTCGTTTTGCGAGTCTGAGGTTACCATTATGCGGTCGCCGGCGGTATATATTGGAATCATTGAGAGCAAGGTTTCAACAATGGCGGAATTCAGTTTTGCTCCTGAGAGCCGCACCAAAAATTTAACGCTGTTTATAGGCGTTTGCGCAGGAACGTTTGGCGGCGGAGCTATAAAGGAAACGTAGTCCAAAGCGACTGCGGCAATTTCTGCGTATCTATTTATTGCGCCTTTGGTTGCAGGTCCGGTTGCGCGCACTGGCGGTCTGTTGTTGCCTTTGAGCTTGCGAGGGTAGCCTCCGCCGTCTTGCCGCTCGTGATGCTGCAGAGCCACATTTGCGCAAATCAGCGAAACATTGCATATTCGCAGAATTTCAAAGCCGTAATCCGTATGCCGCTTTTTCAGTTCCAAGTCTTCTAAAGATAATTTTGTGCCAGGAATCAAAAGATGATCTGGCAAAAGAATGTAGCCTATATCCATGAGCAGAACAGAAAAAATCATGTCTTCGATTTCGTCTGGAGTAAAGCTGTAGCGTTTGGCAAGCAGTGCCGCAATTATACCGCAATCAATGGATTGCTGCTGGTAAAAATTTCCCAAAGAGCGAGAACATGTAAGGCGCAAAAGCGAAGGGTCTGCCTTTTTAAGTTCTTGGTAAATATCTGAGGCAACTTTTTTAAAAGCCGAGATTTTCAGCGCTTCTTTCAGTTCTTCCGGTTTGCTTAAAATTTTCTCTGGCGAAGGAGGCCGTTCTTCGGAGTTAGGGTTGCTGTTTATTAGCCCAACTTTTGCCCGGAAATCCAGTATTGTTCTTCTCAGCAAAAGAACGCATTGATTAATGGTAACTTCCGAAACCAAATCTTCGCTTTCAAGGTCTTCCAAACCCTCTTCTTGCACCCAAATTGTATCTATTCCAATTTCTTTGAGCTTTATACCCACATCGGGTTTCATTCTATAGCCCGCAGAAAGCATTATCTCGCCCGTGTCGCGGTAAATACTTTTGGCAAGAACATGCCCAGCTCTAAGCTCTTTCAGCGCAATTCTAATCATAAGGGTTATAGAAATATAGTAAACGCTGCTTCCAACTTTCCCAATGCTTCTTTTGCATCGCCTTTTGTGATTGTCAAAGGCGGAAGAAGGCGGAGAATGTTTGCACCGGAGCGCAAAACCAGCAAGCCTTGGTTTCTGCAGGCGGAGATTAAATCTGCGACGGGTTTTTGGGTTTCAATGCCTAGCAGCAAGCCTTCGCCGCGAATTTCGCCAAGGAATTTGTGTTTTTTTGCGAGAGCTTCCAAACCAGCTCTTAATTGAGCGGAGCGTTCTCGCACGTTTTTCAAAAATTTTGGTTTTGATATTATTTCCAAAGCAGCAAGCCCAGCGGCGCAAGACACTGGATTTCCGCCGAACGTGGTTCCATGGTCGCCAGGCTGCAAGCATTTTGCAATTTTCTCGCTCATCAGCGCCATGCCAAGCGGCAAGCCTCCGCCAATCGCTTTTGCCCAGGTTGTGATGTCTGCGCTTATGCCGTAAAATTCCGAGCAAGAAATTTCTCCGCAACGCCCCACGCCTATTTGAATTTCATCTGCTATAACCAAGCAACCGCTTTTTTTGAGTTCGTTTATTGTTTTTATAAATTTTTTGGAAGGCATTAATATTCCGCCCTCTGCTGCAACTGGCTCCAGCATTATAGCAGCGGTATTTTTGCCAACGCTTTTTTTCAATTCCTCTGCATTGTTCCATTCAACATGCTTAAAGCCCGCTGGCATTGGACCAAAACCTATTTTCAGCTTTTCTTGCCCTGTTGCGGCGAGCGCTCCATAAGTGCGGCCGTGAAAGCTATTTGCAAAAGTTATTATTTCAACCCTGTTTTTTTCGCCTTTGCTGAAAAAATATTTGCGAGCAAATTTTATGGCAGCTTCATTTGCCTCTGTGCCCGAATTGCAAAAAAACGCTTTGCCTTTTTCTTTGCCGAATTTGGTTAGCGAAAGCATTTTCTGAGCGAGTTTTATCTGCGGCCCGTTTGGATATA
>WRMM01000078.1 GCA_009777135.1 Candidatus Fibrimonadales bacterium | reverse complement strand
CGTCGCCTATAAATGCAGCGTCCAAGGAATTTTAGCAAAGCAGAAATAGGTAACCGCAGGGCTGCCTGCCTAGCTGGGTTTTATTTTTATGGCGTATCCGGCTTCTATTTGCGCAACTTGAATGGGGCTAGCCTCACGGCTAGCGTCACATGGGTGAGCATTCCCAGCAGAGACGGAGTGCCTGTGCGAAATATCGTGGCAAAAAAAAAGGGCGACCGATAGGGTCGCCCGTACTGCTGTTGGGGCGAAAAATCTTTCGCCCTTACATTGTGCTTTAGCGTATCGTTATCTTTTTCGTTTGCTTGCCTTGCTTTTCAATATACACGCCCGGCGTTGCGGGTTTGGTTGTGCCCAACGGTTCGCCTTTTAGGTTGTAGTATATTGTCTGAACCCCGATGGCCCCGATTACAGGATTTGCCCGATTTAGGATTGGGGTGCTGCCATCACTGCTGCTGCTCGGCGTGCCTTCGCTGGAACTGCTGCTTGGTGCGTCCTCGCTACTGCTGCTGCTTGGTTGCTCTTCGCTGCTGCTGCTGGGGGCAACGTAAGCGGTGGCGGTTATGGCAAGGGTGCGTTGTTCTGTGGTTTGCTTTGTGCCTGTGCCTTTGGTCAGCTCAACAGTGAAAGCGTAGGAGCCGTTTGTGCCGGCGGTGTTTGCCTCGGTCCCTGCAATTGCTGCGGTGAAGCTTGCGTCCAAAACCGTTGCGGTTACGCCGTTCAAGCTAAGCAGGCCGATTATTCTTTCGGCTTCGGCTTTTGCCAGTGCCTGCGTGTTTATGTCCGCCTGCTTAACAGCCGCAAAGGCTGCGCCTTCAACAAGGGTTTTGGCTGCTGCTATGGCTGCGTTGTCTTGTGCTGTTTCTTCCGCTGCTTTGAGCGTTGCAATTCTTCCGCGCTGGGTTTCAAGCTCGGCTGTGTGCAAGCCTACAAGCTCTTTGCCGTTCCAGTCGTTTCTCCGATTGTCAATCTCGCTTATCGCTGCTATAAGGGCTTCGGAGGTTGCGATGTCTTTTAAATCAGCTATCATGCCGTTGATTGCGATGACTTCCGCTTCCATCGCTTCCTGTGCTTGGAGCGCCTTAATCTGCGCCAGCAACTCGTCAAGCTTCTGTTTTTCTTCCACAAGCATCAGCTTCAGTTCGGGGGTAAGCTCATCGTAATCCGCCAGAGCGGCTGTTACCAAATCTATATCATCTATCGCTACTTCCGCAACATCCTTGCCAAGAATTTCTTCGTGGTCTTCTCTGAAAGTTTCGGCATCTTCATCCGGCGCAATCGTTAATCCGTCAATCGCAATAAAGCCGCTGTTGCTGCCTTTGGCGTAGGCAATTCCGCCTGCTGCTGACCAAACCGCTTCGCCAGCTAGGGTGAAGATAGCTTCGCTCGTGCCTTCTGCATATTCATTGCCTTGGGTGTTGTCCCATGCGATAACTGCGGCATCGCCTTCAACTACGACTTCAGCATTCTCGGTGGGGATTATAATATCGTTAATCCCCGTTCCATAAGCAAACACTACGGCGTTGCTTTTAACGGCAACCTTTGATCTGTCGTTGTCATTAACGCTAATAGCCAAGCCTGTTGTGGCTCTAACCGTTCCGCCGCTAACCGTAATTTCGGCGGCGGCAACAGCTCCTTCATTAGGATCTACGTTGATAGCAGGGCCGGCGCCTGTGGATTGCACCGTTCCGCCAAGGATATTGATAGTTGCTTTTCCGCTTTCTCCAAGGTTTTGGTAACAGTACACAACGGCTTCACCTGCGTTAGGATTTCCGATTATAATTGCGTTGCCGCTAACGGTGAGGGTAGGCGTGGCGTCAGTCCCTTCCAAAGCGATTGTCCTTCTGGTGCGGCCAATAATCTGCGCATTGTCGCTCACCGTTATATTGCCGTCATGACCGGCACCGGTAACGCGGATAGCAGAAGCGCCGTCGGCTGTCGCTTCCACTTTGCCGTTGCCGCTGATTTCAATATTGACAAAGCCGCCATTCGCATTGATAGCGGAGCCTCCTGCGCCTGAGCCTGAGGTGCCTGCGCTGGTCACATATCCGTTTCCGGTAACCGTTACGCTGCTTCCTATGTTGTTGGTATGGATAGCGGAGCCTCTGTAGGCTTTGACCTCTCCGCCGCTAACCTTGATATGCACCGGCGCGGTGGTGGAGATAGTATTGCGAGTGTTATTGGTATTGGTGGTCGTATTGATGACCGATCCGCCCTCGGTCACTTCAAACGTGCCTGCGCCGTTAAGGACAATCACCGATGCATTGTCGGAGTTTACATCTCGCTCAAGGGTTGCCCCCCATTTCACCGTAACATCTGCAGGGATATCGATGGTTAAGTTATTCGCGTCCCCAGTCGCGCTGCCGGTTACGGTAACCGTAGTTTTATCGCTGCCGCTTGCTGCGGCTATTATCGCATTTATCTCGGTTGCTATGTCAGTTGTGGTACTGCCGGTGATGACATACGTGTTTTGCGCCCATGCCATACAGGCAGCAATCGCCATTGCCGCCATTGTTTTGAGAAATATGTTTCTCGCTTCCATATTATCTATCCGTTGTTGAATTATGGACATTTTTCTTATTTTTTTTAATCAATTGATTAGACCTCCTGTGGGAAGCCTGAGAAAAGTAAGCTACGGTAAAAAGTTGCCATTTGAAGTAAATATAAAAAATTTTTCCGCTTTTGTCAAGGGTATAACCGAATTTCTATCAAGAAAAAAACGCTGATTTATTTGCTGGGGTATGGGGAATAGCAATGAATATAGGCAATTCCCGCAAAAGTTAAATGTCCATTTTGCCAAGCGTTCCTGCTGTATTTTGCAAAGCAACTTTGCAGGAGAGTTGCCATGTCTATTCGCATCTGAAAGAAACGGAGCGTTGTGCCTGCTACGCTAACACAACATAAATCTCCATGTGCGGTTAAATTTGTCCACAGGAAACTTGCCCTTCTGGTCTCGCCTATTTAGCATTCGGTAGCATGAAATCTTAACATATTCTTAGAAGTTCTTTATCTTGCCTAAGTTCCTGTTTACTCCATATGGCTGCTTGCTGAATATTGTCTCTAATATTCTTATCCGTCAACGTGAAGCTTGATTCCCCCAAATTTTTACTATATTAATAGAATGAATGACGATATGTCTGCAATAATACTTAAAAACTGCATATTATTGCAGATGTATCGCAAAAAAAGGCTTTGAATGGAAAAATATTACAATATAAGACTTTGGATAGATGATTTGCCAAAACTTGGCAAAACCGTTTTTTCCAAACAGGAAGTTAAAAAACAATTTCCTGCATTATCATGTTATGGCATTAGAAGCTGCTTGCATAGGCTTACCAAAAAGAAAAAAATACAATCCGTTTGGCGCGATTTTTACGCAATTATTCTGCCAGAATATGGATTGAAAGCAGACCCTCCTCCTATAGAATATATTGACCAATTAATGAAATTTTTGGGTAAAGATTATTACATTGCATTATTAAGCGCCGCAGCATTGCAAGGGGCAGCACATCAAGCTCCAATGGAATTTTTTGTTATCACTAATTCACGAATTTTACGAGATAAACAAAAAAACGATATAAAAATAAACTTTGTAACTAAGAAAGACATTTCAATGCAATATGTTAAGCAACTAACCGTAAATAGCGGCTATATAAACATTTCCTGTCCTGAATTAACTGCATTTGATTTAATAATTTATGAAAAGAACATTGGTGGAATAAATCGTGCGGCAACCATTTTAAGCGAATTAGCAGAAACTTTGAATTTTGAAAATATAAGTGTCGATTTTCTAAAATCCATAAATGTAGCAATTATCCAACGATTAGGCTATTTGCTTGAATTGCTGGAGTTTAACGAATTAGCGAATATTCTATTTCAAAAATCAAAAGATGCTAATATAAAATTTAGGAAATACCCGCTATCAGTACTTTCTGCAAAAAAAGTTTATACTGATTTTCAGATAAATAAAAAATGGAAAATTATTGTTAACGAAGAAATAGAGGTTGATGACTTATGATTCCAAAAGAACACATAGTTGAATGGAAGGCGAATGCTCCGTGGAATAATATGCTAATGGTAGAGCAAGATTTAATTATTTGTCGTGCCTTGGTTGCTATTTACAAAGATGAATTTTTATCTTCGCATTTAGCCTTTCGTGGCGGAACGGCATTACACAAACTTCATTTCTCGTCACAGCCTAGGTATTCTGAAGATATTGATTTGGTACAGATTAAAGCCGGAAATGTAGGCGAGATAATTGATAAATTACGAGAAATATTGTCTTTTCTTGGAAAACCTAAAATAAAACAGAAGCTAAATAATAACACAATGATTTTTAAAGTAGATTCTACTTTTCCCCCTATCGCTCCTATTCGTTTGAAAGTTGAAATCAATTGCAAAGAACATTTTACGATACTTGGTTTAATAAAAATCCCATTTGAAGTCAAAAGTCAATGGTTTACGGATGCTTGCGAAATTACGACTTACCAATTAGATGAATTGATTGGCACAAAACTTCGGGCGTTGTATCAGCGTAAAAAAGGGCGTGATTTGTTTGATTTACAAAAAGCCTTGGAAAATTCAGTTTTAAATTGCGATAATGTTGTAAAATGTTACCATAAATATATGGAGTTTTCAGATGGTAATTCCCCTTCGCAAGCAGTTTATTTAGCAAATATGGAAGCAAAAATGCAAGAGGAAATTTTTTTGAATGATACAAAAGCATTGCTTAGACTATCATTATTGTATAACCCGCAAGAAGCATATGAAAATGTGAAAAAACAATTAATTGAGAAGATATGAATCGCCCAGGGGAATAGATCTTCCTAAGTTAAGCGCTCCCCCGGAGCGGGAAGAGGGGATTGTGTTTAGGCAAGTTATAACTATTTACGGATAAGCTCTAAATACACTTTCCAAGTCGTGGAAAGAAGAGTATCCAAATCAGAGCATTCAGCCTGCCAGCCTAAAAATTCCTTTGCCAACGCTGGATTCGCCAAAACAACAGCAGCATCGCCAGCACGGCGACCTGTTATTCGGCAATCTATTTTTTTGCCGGAAATACGCTCCGTTGCCTTTATAACCTCCAAAACGCTGTTTCCGCTGTTCACACCCAAATTTACAACAAAACTCTCTGCGCCGTTTTGCAGCTTGTCAAAAGCCATTCTATGGCCGCGAGCCAAATCGTTAACATGGATGTAGTCTCTAACGCCAGTGCCGTCTTCGGTCTCGTAATCGTTTCCAAAAACGCTCACAAAAGCCCTTTTGCCTGCGGCCGCTTCCATAACAATGGGAATCAAATTCGCAGGATTCTGCTCCAAACCGCTTATTCTGCCCTTAATATCATAGCCTGCCGCATTAAAATAGCGAAGCGCAGCGTATTTTATGCCTTTAAGCTTTCCATACCACTCCAAATACTGCTCAATGGCAAGCTTTGTATAGCCATAATAATTTTCTGGCTCGGTTGGGTGCTTTTCGTCCATGGGCAGGTATTTAGGGCTGCCATACACAGCGGCAGAACTGGAAAATACAATGTATTTTACGCCATGCTTTGAAGCTGCATTTAAAATATTCAAAGAGCCTGTAATGTTATGAACGCTATATTTTTCGGGCAACAACATGGATTCGCCTGCGGCTTTCAATGCTGCCAAATGCACAATGCCTTCTGGCTTCACGCTTTCAAAAAAATCATCAAGCTTTTGAACATCCAAAATATCGCCATGAGCAAAACTCGCCTCCGCAAACAAATTTTGCCTTAGCCCGCTGCTCAAATTATCGTAAACAAAAACCTCATGGCCAAAATCCAAAAGCTCCCTTGCCACATGCGAGCCTATATAGCCAGCGCCACCTATAACTGCAATTTTCATTAGCTAAAACCCTTGCGATATTATAAAGTTAAATTCCATTGTTCCAACGCTTGGAGCATCATAGCCGCCATACTCGCCGGGGTCAAGAGGCCATGCAAAATCAAAGCCAATAATGCCAAGCATCGGAACCAAAATACGGAAACCAAAACCAAAATCGCGCTTAAGCGAAGAAATATCCCACTCGCGAAGCGGAGAACCAATATCTTTGTCAACCTTTTGGTTCCAAGAATAAACATCGCCAAACACATTGCCCGCATCAAAGAACAGCGGTATCAAGTAAAATAGGTTTTGCGAAATAGGCCAAGTTAATTCTGCGCCAAAATACTGATAACTGCGCCCAAGCCTATAAGCACCCAGAGAACCAGGGCTATAGCCACGCATCAAGCCTTTGTAGCCAAGCGCTCCGCCCATCTGATAAAGCCTGCGGTATTGCAAGGAACTTCCGGTAAGAACGCCAAATTCATTTGTTATGCCAAGAGTCAGTCTATCGGACACAACCGGGAACCACCATTTTATGCTAAGCTCCGTTTGCAAAAAGCTAAAATCTCCAGCCAGAAAATCCGGGATTGCCCAAGAAGCAGATAACATATACCGCGAACCTTCAGTTGGGAAAATTGGCAGGTTTTTATCGTCTCTGATTATAACAAAATCAAGACTGGCTTCGTTTCCTGTAAAGCGAACAAGGCTGCCATCTATATTTGGTCCCTGCTCGTTTCTCTGCCAGCTAACTCCAGTTTGCGCATAAAAATAATCATCCGGCCATGTAAGCCTGCGCCCCAAATAAACACTGCCGCCGTAGCGGGTAATATCATGAGCGTTATAGCCGTTCCACCAAGAGTAGTTCAAAGATGCGCCAATTCTTGTGGGCGTATCGAAAAGCCACGGTTCAGAAAATCCAAGCGCTATGCTTCTTTTATCCCAACCATATTCTCCGCTCATATTTGCAGCCTGACCATCTCCCATGCAGCAATTGGGAATTGAAAGATTAAGCGTAAATACCAAGCCGTCTGCCTGGCTGAATGCTGCGCCAGCGCCAAATTGCCCTGTGCCGGCCTCACGTTCAGAAACAGCAAAAACCAAATCTACATCCTGCTCACCCACAGGCTGAACATCCGGCAGAACGCCATCAAAATAATTCAATTGCATTATATCTCTGAAACTGCGCTCCAAAAGAGACTGCTTGTAAGTATCGCCGGGGAATAGCCTTATTTCTCTGCGAATTACCTTGTCTTTTGTTTTTGTATTGCCTCTTATATGAACCTTATGTATTTGAGCAGGCAAGCCTTCGCGCAGGGCAAAAGTTAAATTAACAACCGAATCGTTCACAAAAATTCTCGTTTCATCTATTTGCACAAATAAATATCCATCTTCCCTATATGCAGACAAAATAGCTCTTTTGGTGGAATCGTACTGGTCATGGTTAAATACTTTCCCGCTATCCAAGCGAACTTGAGCCTGCAAAAATGGGGTTGGCAAAACCTCATTCCCTGTAAAATGCACTCTGCCTGCATAATACTTTCTGCCCTCTTTAATATCCATGTCTATGTGAACATAGCTTGCGGTATTAACGCTGTCATACTGCATAAGCGCAGGAATGGTTTCTTCCAGAGAGTAACGGACTAAAAGTTTTTCTTCGTAAGAAGTGCGTTTTTTTATCGCAAGCAAACTATCTATGCGAGAATCTTTCCAAACCTTGCCCTTTAAGCTCCCTACCCATTCTTTCCTGAGAGCGCTGTACGTTATTATATTGTTCAAAATGTCAGCTACCTGCTTTTCATTACTTACATCTGGCATGGGAAATGCCTGGTGATTTCCCATTTTTGCCCTGTGTTCTATATAATGGTGCGAAGTTATGGCAATGGATTTGCCTGCCAGATAATGCAATGGGTTATCTTTATCCAATATGCTTTTGTTCAGCTGGGAATATAAAAGCTGAAGGCTTGAACCTTTGCGTACCATTCGCCCTAAATAAAAACGGCAGCTGGAATCTGGCAAATATTGTGCATCGTATTCCAAAAGCTCTGCATCTAAAAAACCATAATGCCTTGCAGAGTTTA
>WRMM01000077.1 GCA_009777135.1 Candidatus Fibrimonadales bacterium | reverse complement strand
TAATATCATAAGAGATATTGACTTAATCTCTGGCCATCTGAAAACTCTTGCCGACAAAGGTATTCCCGTGCTATGGCGTCCACTGCACGAAGCTGCAGGCGGATGGTTCTGGTGGGGGCGCGACAAGAGACCAAATCCCAACAAAAAACTATGGATTTTAATGTTTGACAGGATGGTGAACCATCATGGTCTCAATAACCTGATATGGGTATGGACGTGCGAAGAAGGGGCCACTGCGCTTGACTGGTATCCGGGCGACCAATACGTTGATATCATAGGCAGAGATTTTTATGCGAGCGATAATAATTACGGTTCCCTTTCAGCTTCTTTTCAAAACCTGAAAGAAATTTACGGTGGAAAGAAAATTATAGCCCTTAGCGAAAATGGTCCGATTCCACACCCCAACAACATGCAAGAGGACGGTGCGTACTGGTCATTCTTCATGCCATGGTACGATTGGTACACAAAAGATGCGAGCCAAACCCCGGCATCTCACTGGCAAGCCGTAATGAACCACTCATTCGTGTTAACGTTAGACGACATGCCTGGCTGGAATGGCACTACCACCGTACTTTCGGGTAACCCCCAAAACTCCCAACCCTTTGACATAACCGCCATAGACTTTTCCAAAGCAAAAGTTTACGATATGCACGGAAAAAGAGTTGCTGCAAATAGCTTTGCTGAGCTAAAAAACGGAGTTTATATTGTAAAAATCAATGGAATAGCGAAAAAAATCGCTGTAAATAGACAATAGATAATAGGCAATCATTATGGCTAGCTGCTAGCTATTTAGAATAAATCGCATTTTCTATATTAAAAATCCTAATGCTCAAATTTTTCGTTATTTTTATTATTTTGATTGGCTGCAGCAGCGTTCCAAAAAAAGAACCTGTGCTGTCTTTAACTCCCGATTCCTACAAAGACATCGCATTTCCCGAATTTGAATATGTTGCCCCTTACCCAAAGGATTACCGCATAGCCATAAGCGATAGCATAACTATTTATGCGGTTAGAGACACTGCGCTTCCATTGATAGACTTAACATTTTATTTCAGGGAAAATGCCACTCCTAAAAATAAAGAAGAAGCAGCGATTTTGCAAATGCTGTCGGCTTTGTATTCAAGAGGCGGAACGGAAAGTTTAAGCCCAGCGCAAGTTGACGATTCTTTGGAATTTTTATCTGCCAGGCTAGGCGGGAATATAGGGGATACCCAAAGCAAAATACATTTGAATTGCCTGTCTAGAGACTTAGACAAGGTTTTGCCATTGCTTAGCGAGCTTTTCAACAAGCCCGGTTTGGATTCCAATCGCTTGGAATTGCAAAAAAGCTTCGCCATACAAAGCTATAAACATCGCTACGACCAGCCAAGTTCGCAGGCAGCCGCTCTCTCTGCAAAGATTTTGTACAAGGATAATTCAAAGCTGTGGAGAGCAGACAGCGCAAGCATTGCAAATGTTAAAAGAGAAGATTTGCTTGCGGTTAAAGATGATTTTTTTGTGCCGCGCAGGGTTATAATTGCAGCAGCGGGGGATTTTAACACGGATTCTTTGGTAAATGCCTTGGCAAAATTATTTGCAAACTGGAAGGAGCAAGTCTCTGTTAGAGGGGATTTTCCGCTGCTGGAATTCAATGAGCCTGCGGGAATTTTTGTTAGCGAAAAGGATATAAGCCAAGCAAATATAATAATGGCTGCTCCCTTTGTTAAACGGCCTCATCCGGATTATTACCAAGCTGCTATTGCAAACTACATTTTGGGCGGAAGTTCATTTTCTTCTCGCCTTGTGAACACCATTCGCACTCAGCATGGCCTTGCGTATTCCATTTTCAGTTTTGCCAAGTCTGATTACGAAGATACCGCGACGCTTGGAATTGTTTTGCAAACAAAGGCTGAATCCGCAAAAGACGCTTTGCAGATAATAAGAGAAGAAGTTCTGAAATTAGGCGCAGAAGGTCCCAGTGCCGAGGAACTTGACTTTGCAAAAAAATCCCTGATAGAATCCATGCCTGGCATGTTTGAAAATGCAAAAGAAACCGCCAACATCTTTGCTGTTTCCGAGCTAAACGGTCGCAGTTTTGAGCATTACAGGGAATACCCAGAAAAAATCAAGGCAGTTACCGCAGAGCAAGTCAAGGCAATGGCAGAAAAATACTTTAACATTGACGCTTTTAAAATCGGCATAGTAGGTCCCAGCGAAAAAATGATGTTGGAAAACGCAAAACTAATACCCGTAGAAGAACTGGATTTTTGATTTTCTATATTTGATAAAACATGAACAAAAATAAAAACTCTGAGAGAATTAGAGCAGGCTATTTGGAAGGCGCAGTTTCTATAGTTGTAAATACGGTTTTGTTTGCAGCAAAAATTTATACGGGCATAGTAACAGGCTCTATTGCCTTGATTGCAGATGCCTGGCATACCTTGTCAGATTCTTTGAGTTCTGTTGTTGTTGTGATTGCGGCAAAACTTTCCGGCAAAAAATCCGATCCTGAGCACCCGTTTGGGCATGGGCGGTGGGAGCAGATTGCAGCTTTGTTCATTGCCTTTTTCCTTGCTGTTATTGCTTATGATTTTGCAAAAGATTCAATAGAACGCTTTAACGCAAAACAAGAAACTAATTTTGGAATGCTTGCAATAATAGTTACGATTATTTCTATTGTCGCAAAAGAAGCGCTTGCTCAATATGCGTTTTATTTAGGCAAAAAAACCGGCAATTCAAGCGTTTCGGCAGATGGCTGGCACCATCGCTCGGATGCGCTTTCTTCGGTTATAGTTTTGGCGGGCATTCTTTTTGCTTCAAAATTCTGGTGGATAGACAGCGCTTTGGGCATTATAATCTCCTTGATGCTTTTTTATGCCGCTTACAAAATAGCCAAAGAAACCGTGGACAAGCTTTTGGGCCAACCGCCTAGCAAAGATTTCAAAGAAAAAATCAACGCTTCCGTTCTCAGCTTAAATTTAGGCGAACTCAACTTGCACCATCTTCATATTCACAATTACGTGAGCCATCAAGAGCTAACAATGCACATTAGGCTAGACGGGCGAATGACCATTGAAGAAGGGCACAATATAGCAACCCTTATAGAAAAGAAAATTGAAAATGATTTTGGCATGGAAGCAACCGTTCACATGGAACCGCCTCGGAGACAAAAATGACCCCCAACCTCTTCATTTTCAGCGCGGCAAGCGGAGCGGGCAAAACAACGCTCATAAACAAGGTTATGCCCAATTTTCCGAATATAGTTTACTCCGTTTCTGCAACAACCAGAAGCCCTCGCCAGGGCGAGGAAGATGGGGTGCATTACTTTTTTAAAACAGAAGAAGAATTCAAAAAAATGATAGAGAACAACGAGCTTGTTGAATGGAATGAAGTTCATGGCAATTATTATGGAACGCCTAAATTCTTTGTTGAGCAAAAACTGGCAGAAGGCAGAGACATAGCTTTTGATTTGGATGTTTTTGGAAAAATAAATTTTGACAAAGTTTACCCCCAGGCAATAGGCATTTTGATTTTGGCGCCCAGCATGGAAGAATTGGAGCAGCGATTGAGCGACCGCAAAACGGAAACCAAAGAAACTTTAAAAATAAGAATAGGGAACGCAAAAAAAGAAACCGATTTTGCCCTTGCAAAAGGCAAATATGAGTATGTTATTTACAACAGAGATTTGGAAATTGCCGCCGCAGAGCTTAAAGGCATAATAGAGAAATACAGCTCTTTTAAATCTTCAAGCCAAAGCGGGTCTTGAGAGTAAATTAACTGCAAGGCCTCGTTAAATGTTTTTTCATTGTTGTAGGGACCAGTGCCAGATTCCGATTCGCTAAAAGCAAAATCAACTTTTTCGCTGCGGCTGGCGCGGCTGATTTTCAGCATTCTGTTTATGTAGGCAACTCGCAAATGCTCAAGCTCTTTTAGGTTGTTCGCTTTGCTCGCATTCTCCAAAAGATATTGCTTTTCCAGTTCGGGAATATTGTGTGTTTCTGCGGCAAGCCTCGCTCTAAAATCGTTGCGGGCAATTTCTGCCATTGGATTTTTTCTTTGAGTTTTTTGGGCAATGACTGCTGCATCTGCGGCGTTTTCTTCTGTTTTTTTTGCAAGAGCATCTAGCCTTGTTTGCAGCAAAGCCGCCTCGCTGAGCAATTCTGCGTTCTTAAAAAATGCAATTTTCTCCTGTAAAATTTCTGCAAGAGACTCGCCGTAAAAACTCATTTGTTCAAAACTTCCGTTAAAATTTCTTGAAGCCTTAGCGAGTTAGCATTCATATTTTCTGCAGCGGTTTCTTGCGCTTTCACAAATGCCTCTTCAAATTTTTGCACAAGCTCCTTTTGCGCATCCAATTCTTTTTCAACGCTTGGAACCTGAGCTAGCAGCTTGTCTATTGCCTTGTGGAAAGCTTCTAAACCGCTTTGGAACTCGGCTTGGTTCACGCGCATTAACGTTGTGGATTCCTGCAAAATTTTTATCAAATCGCTTTGCGTGTTTACCAAGTTTTGCAGCAATTCGGCGGTAACGCCCAAATCCACAACAACTTCTTTTGCTGGCGGAATTTCAATTTTTTGAGGCTCCGGAATGCGAATGTTATTAACCGCTTCCACAACCGGATTCAAATCCAAAGAAACTTCCTTTGCCGGAGGAATTTCAATTTTTGGAAACTCAATTTTTGGCGGTTCCGGAATGCGAATGTTTTTCAATTCCTTTAGAATTTTGCTTTGCGTGTTCAAAATCGCGGCAAGCACAGCAAGCGCAATAAACACAAGAAAAATAAGAACTATCGTTTCCATATTTTATCCCAAGGGTAACAGGTTTTGCCTGCTTCTAAAGCCTCTTGCATACAAAGCCCATTTTTTAGAATAGAATTTGCACAAATTAGAAGAGATTCTAGACACATAGCGAAAGATTTTTGAAAAATAGAAATTTAAAATTAAATCGCAATTATCAACAGCCATTATAGTTCCCAAAAATTCCTGCCTGGCAATGCCTGGCACAGAATCCTGGTCTTCAAAAAATGATATTCTCGCGCTTTCAAAAAAGGTTTCTTCATATCTTTGAAACGAGCTTTCCATGCTAGGGAGTATTTTTGAATAGGAATCATTTGAGCAATTTTTATGCCATGCCCTGCGAACGCTCTCCTGCAAAAACTCTGCGCGGCCATTTATGGTAACAACATGTTTTTGAGCATCGCCAATCATTAAATGCACGGTGCTAAGGTAAAGTTCTTTTGCCAGCCTTTCTCTTTCTTTTGAATTTTTAGCTTTTTTTATTGCCTGCGCTCCATTTGCGATTATTTGCGCCGTGCCTTCCGCTTCAAATCTCTTTTGCCACTTTGCATGCCATTCAGAAAGCCGCTCCTCAAACTTTTGCTCCAATTCCAAAAAACCATCGCAAGCCATGAGCCACGCCGTGTGGCTTTGGGAAATATTCTCGCTATGAGGAATGCTGTCCGAATGTTCCGCAGCCCAGCCCAAATGCTCGGAAAGCACAATAACAAGAGCGGGATCCATGCCGCGAGCTAGCTCTGCAAAGTTTTTGGATTGACTCACCGGATTAATTTATTTTATGCCGAACAATCTCTCTATATCGGCTCTGACTTCCTTAATGCCCTCGCTGTCTGTGGAGGCATAGCGGTAAACTTTTCCGTCTGGCTGAACAAGATAGAGCCTTGGCACATAGCCATCGCCGTATTTTTTGCCAAAAGATTGGTCTGTATCCTGAAAAAATGGAATTGAAGCATTTTGCTGTTCCATGAACATCAAAATGTCTCTTCTGTTTGCATTGCCAACCGAAACCGAAATGCTGGCAAGACCTTTCTGCTCATACTCCTTTGCCACCTGCTGAACGCCGCCGTAGTTTTGTTTGCAGTAAGGGCAATTGGGGCCAAAGTAATAAATCATCAGCGGTTTGTCGCTGAATACCGAAAACGGCATATTGGCATCTTTCAAGCCAACCAAATTGATGCTGAAGTCCATTAGGATAGGTTGGCCTTCAGAATCAGCCATGTGGCTAGCCACAGGCTTTGCCCCAGGAAGCATTTGAGCGCAAGCAACGCTAAATGCGCAGAAAATAACTAAAAATAAAATATTACGCATGTTTTTAATATAGAAATTCACTCTATCAACTCATAAGTTTTCGGGAAAATTCGCTCATTTATAATATAGCAGTCGCCAAGGTCGTTTTCGTTGGCGGCCAGCCAGTCGCCCGGCCTGCCGGAGAAGTATTTTTCCAAATCCCAGTAGGTGAATACCTTTGTGCGCCTGTCAATTTGCTTTGCCCTTATTATTTTTTCGCCTTGCGCAAAACATATTTTGGCAAAACGCACAAGAGACTGCTTTTTTCCAGTGGCCTTGTTTATAACAGTTGGCGGATACTCGGAAACTTGCTCGTAGTCATCAAACATGGCAATATAATTTTTTTCAAATTTTTCGCGCAAAATTGGATATACTTCACCCTCTATGCCTATCATAAAATAAATATTTTCCCGTGCCACCAAATCCACATCGCCTTCCATTGTACGAACCGTGATTTTTGTTCCATCTTGAAATAAATCCTCGCATTTCGCAAAGCCAACAGGCACCTGAAGTTTTCTGTAACGCTTCATAGAGGCAAAATCAACGGGCGTTTGCCCTGCGTAAATTTTATAAAAGGCAACTAAATATTCCTTTAGCCTAGAAGCAAGATATTCCTCCGAATTTTTCAAAAAACCGCCAGCCTTTTCCAAGTTTCCGCCACCGCCGCCAAAGCCTTCGCATAAAAACGATGCCAGCTAATTTGCCATAATTTCGCGGCTGCAGCTGTGAACGGAAAGTTTTATGCCGCCGTTTACATTTGAATACATAACGCAAGCATCTAGAGAATCAACCTGCATGGCTATGTCGCTTGAAAAACCCAGAACATTCGGATCGCAAGGGTCTGCTTTGAACAGCGCTACGTTTTCTACAACCTCAGATTCTTTTAATGCTCCAGAAACAATGGAAAGCTCCGGCAATGTAAGGTTTGCGCTTTTCAATTTTTTAAGCAAAGCTTTGTCATGCTCTGCATCTGCCAAGTCTCTGTCTAAGGGGTGCCGCAATTCCGCAAGCCCGTTAGTATCGGTATAAAGCCCGTAATACAAAGCCGTGCTTATTTTACTGTCTTTAAGAAACTCGTTCTGATTTTCTCTTGACAGCATACTGAATACAAGAGTTGCGCAGCTGCCAAGCGCAGGGTTAATTTCGCAAAGCTCGTTTTCTTGAATTTCGCTCACATGATGGTCTATAACGGCAAATTTTTCGCAGGGAAACTTTTCAACATTTCCCGCACCATATTGAGAATCAACCGTTATAAGCAAATCTGCGGGAGAAAGCTCAGAAACCAGCTCTATTTCTATGCCAAGAGCTTCAATGAACATTAGCAAACTCGGCTTGGTTATTTTTGCCTTGCCGCCATAAATTATTTTGGCTTTGCATTTATGCTGCTCAAAATATTTTTGCAAAACATAAGCGCTAGAAACTGCATCCGCATCTGGAATGTTATGAGTTTGCAAAACTATGTTTTTGTGCTTGGTTAAATCTGAAAGTTTCATTTTACTCCCTTCTTTCGCTTAAATTAAAGTCTTTTTCTATCTCAGAAATCCATGCGCTAAAATCGGCTATCTCAATGCGCCTGTACAAAATGAAAATGTCAAACTTGCTAGTCATTTCGAGAAATATAGTAAATACCACTGTTGTCCGGTAAAAAAATAATTTAATGAAAAAACGATGAAATTAGCGAAAAAATAGCATTTTTTTGCCATTTTTAAAAATCAAGCCCCCTCTTTTAGAACTTCCCGTTACCCACAAAAATATAGAATCTACTACAATTTGGAATATGCAAAGCGCCTAATCATATAAAACCTTGGGGGACAACTATGGAATATAATCCAAACCTGCACAGCAGGCACTCAATTCGTTTGCGTGGCTACGATTACTCAAACACGGGCGCATAT
>WRMM01000076.1 GCA_009777135.1 Candidatus Fibrimonadales bacterium | reverse complement strand
AAAAGATGAAGGAGCGGAAATGTTGCGGGCGTTAGAAGAATTAAAACTTAAAATGAAAGCAATACAATCAACTAAAAACTAGTTTATATAAACTAAAAATTAGTTATTATTTTTCATCCTCCATTTCCTAAAGCAAATGTCCAAGGTGTTTGTTATGGTTATGGTTTTAATTGCATGGGGTTGTGGAGGAGGGTGAGGGCTAGAGTTAGGAAATCGGGAAATAAGGATAACCGACACTTGGTAAAGATTTGATGTATGGACGTTTTTGTTGTTCGGGTAAAATCCTAAAATCGGGGTCATCGAAGCCTACCGAAATGCTATTAACTTAGCAGCAAACTCAAAGATTCTCCAGAAGCTCGCCGGCTCGCTTCCTAGGTTCAGACAAAGGAGCAGGAGTTTGCAAAAAGTCTACAAGATAGAAATAAGAAAATTATTTTTCTAAATTCTTCTAATGCTTAAAATCTCGCAAATTCATAGTTTTTCTGAATTGATAAACAAAATAAATCAAACTCATGAAACATTGAAAAACAATGCTTTAAAAGCTGTTAACGTTAGCTTAACAGTGAGAAATTGGCTTTTTGGTTTTTATATTGTTGAATATGAGCAAAATGGCACGGATAGAGCAAAATACGGAAAGCATTTATTGGAAAATTTGTCTAAATCGTTGGCTGCTAAAGGCTTAAAAAATATTGCTGTGGCGGAGTTATCTCGTTTTAGACAGTTTTACAACGTATATCCTCAGATTTTTGGGACACTGTCCCAAGAATCTTTGCATTTGCCAAAACAAATTCTTGAGACAGTGTCCCAAGAATTGCAAATAGCTGATAATCAAATATATGTTGAGCCTGCAAAATTGCTTGCCAATCTTTCATTTTCGCATTTCTCAGAATTGATAAAAATCGATGATTCATTAAAACGTGCATTTTATGAAATTGAATGCATAAAAGGAACTTGGGGAGTAAGAGAATTGCGGCGGCAAATAAATTCACTATTTTATGAACGAACAGGAATAAGTAAAAATCCTGAAAAACTAATAAATATAGTGCAAAATACCGTTCAAAAACAAAATTTCGATGATATAGCCAAAACGCATTTTGCTTTTGAGTTTTTAGGGTTTAAGACAAAAGATATTGTTTTAGAGCTTGATTTAGAACAGGCTATAATGGATAATTTGCAAAATTTTCTGCTTGAATTAGGAAATGGCTTTTGTTTTGAAGCTAGGCAGAAGAAAATTTTGATAGGAGATGAGTACTTTTTTATTGATTTGATTTTTTACCACAGAATTTTGCATTGCCATGTGCTTGTAGAAATAAAAGTTGATGAGTTTCAGCATGGTTATATGGGACAATTAAACGCCTATTTAGAACATTACAAACGCAATGAAATGCATGATGGCGATAATCCGCCTGTTGGAATTTTACTTGTTACTAATAAAAATGACACGTTGGTAGAATATGCCAAGGGCACGATGGATAATCAACTTTTTGTTTCAAAATATCTTTTAGAATTGCCAAATAAAGATGAATTAATTAAAATTATAAAAAAAGAAATTTCCCATTTATGAAACAAATGTCAAAGGTCTTGGCTGTGGTTCCTTTTGCATTCCTTTGCGCAGGAGCAGTAATTTTTCCACTCCCTACTCCCTACTCCCCACTCCCTACTTTAATCCTCTCCACCGCCTTGTCTTCGTTCATAATGTGCTCAGGTTTTTGGTTCGCTTTGGATGCAAAGGAGCGGGAGTTTGCTGGGGGGTTGTGGAGGAAGGTGAGGGCTAGAGTTGGGAAATCGGGATAATCGGATAATCGGGGTCATCGGGGTTCAGACAAATGATATGAAACGGGAAAAGTATTTTCTACATTAGAAACATGAAAAAGAAAATTTCTGCAAAAGAATTTCTTTATATTAATTTCGGTTATAAGCATAAAAAATCTCTTTTTTAAAGAGGTTTTTCTGTTATATGCGAAAATAATAACAGCTTGCAAAGGAAATTGTCAAATAAACGTCAAAAAAATGGATAATTACTTCAATTTTTTTCTGTAAATTTTTCTATATTATTACACAGATTATGAAAACCATTCTTATAGTAGATGACAATGCCACAAATTTAGCAATGGCAAAACAAGACCTTGGCGAGCATTATCAAACTTTGACTCTGTCTTCTGCAGAGAAAATGTTTGCGTTGTTCAAAAAAATAAAGCCCGATTTAATATTGCTGGATATTGAAATGCCAGAAATGGACGGCTTTGCCGCCATTGAAAAGCTTAAAGCGAATGAGAGCACGGCTAATATCCCTGTTATATTTTTAACCGTTTACACCGATGCCGAAATGGAAAGCAAAGGCTTGAGCTTAGGAGCGGTGGATTTTGTTGGAAAGCCGTTTTCGCCAGATGTGCTGCTGAGTCGAATTGCAAATCACTTGCGCATTGACGAACTGGTAAAAAAACGCGCCGAGCGAATTGAACGGCAAAGCCAGTTGCGCATTGACGAAACTATTAAAAAACGCACGGAAAAAATTGAACGCCTGCAAAACAGCGTTATTTTCACCCTGGCAAATGCGGTGGAAAACCGCGATAAAATGATGGACGGGCACATTAAACGCACATCGCAATACATAAAGATTTTAGCGGATGCTATGATAGCTGATGGATTGTATCTGGATGAGATGGCAGACTGGGATTTGAATTTGATGATAGCTGCCGCACGTTTGCACGATATAGGAAAGATTGCCGTGCCAGACACCATTTTGAATAAGCCCGCCAAACTGACCCCTGAGGAGTTTGCAGAGGTGCAACGCCACGTTGAGGAAGGCGAGTTGATTATTGACCAGATGATAGAAGAAACGAGAGATTCCCTGTTTTTGCGGCACGCCAAGCTGTTTGCAGGCTTTCACCACGAACGCTGGGATGGCACAGGCTATCCGCGAGAATTTAAGGGCGAAGAAATACCTTTGCAAGGCCGCATAATGGCAATTGCCGATGTTTACGATGCGCTTGTGTCTGAACGCCCGTATAAACGGGCTTTTGCCTGCGGAAAAGCCGAAGAAATAATTATGGAAGGCTCAGGCACATTGTTTGACCCGAAAATCATATCCGTATTTCAAGGTGTGAAAGACGATTTTGCAAAGGTTGTGGAAGATAGCCAAACTTAACTAACGCAATACCGTAAGGGTGAAATCTTTCCGCTTTGGAAGTGGCTTTTAACCCATTCCTAACCATCGCTTAACCAAATCTTAACAACGTTTTTTTATCTTTTGCTAGGCAAATGAACGATTTTCAACAGAGCAATGATTTCTGCTGGTGGAAGCACGGAATTGTTTACCACATTTATCCGCAAAGTTTTTATGATGCAAATGGCGATGGCATTGGCGATTTGCTAGGCATAATGCAAAAGCTGGACTACCTTGCAAAGCTGGGCGTTGATGCAATATGGCTATCGCCAATTTATCCATCGCCCTTGGCAGATGGAGGCTACGATATTACCAACTATAAAGATATAAACGCAATTTATGGTAGCATGAACGATTTTAAGCTGTTGCTTGAAACTGCGCATAAAAAAGGCATTCGCATTATAATGGATTTGGTGCTAAACCACACATCCGAACAGCACCCCTGGTTTCAGGAATCGCGAAGCTCCTTAGACAATCCCAAGCGTGATTGGTATATTTGGCAAGCGCCGAAAAATAAAAAAGCGCCAAATAACTGGCGCACCAACTTTGGCGAAAAAGCCTGGAAATACGACCCTGTTACTTGCGAGTATTATTACCATTCGTTTTTTTACGAACAGCCCGATTTAAACTGGCGCAATCCCGAAGTAAAAAAAGCCATGTTTGAAGTTGCGGAGTTTTGGCTTGAACAAGGCATTGACGGCTTTAGGCTGGACGTGATTAACATGCTGTACAAAGATAAAAAACTGCGCAACAATCCCATAAGCAATTTTTTCTCAAACAAAAGAAAGGTATTTAACCGCAATCGTGGCAGCGTGTATAAAATACTCAGAGAATTTAGGCAGTTGCTCGACAAATACGCCGATAAAACCAGCGTTGGCGAAATATACGCAGTGCCGCCGGGCGATACCAAACTGGCATCCAGTTTTTTAGGCACGGGCAATGATATGCTGCACTTGGCTTTCGATTTTTCCCTTGTTTTTACTAGATGGAAAGCTGCATTGTATTACAAAACAATCAAACGCATTTACCGCAAAATACCCAGAGAAGGCTGGCCCTGCTTCTTTCTTTCCAACCACGATGTGGGACGCAGCACAAAACGCTTTGGCATTGTATTTTTCAAATATCAAAAAGCCAAATTGCATGCGTTGCTTTTATTAACTCTCAAAGGCACTCCCTTTGTTTATTACGGCGATGAAATAGGAATGGAAAACGCAAGCATTGCAAAAGACCAAATTCGCGATCGGTATGGAAAATTATTCTATCCTCTTTTCAAAGGGCGCGACGGATTCCGCACTCCAATGCAATGGAACAGCAATGCCAACGCTGGCTTTAGCGAGGGAAAACCTTGGCTCCCCGTGCATCTAAACTACCAAAGCATAAATGTTGAAGCAGAAGCAAAAATCAGCGATTCCATTTATTCAATATATAAGCAGTTGATGCAATTGCGCAAAAATCACAAGGCTTTGCAATCCGGTAGCATTAAATTTCTGTGCAAAGGGAAAAGAAATATACTGGCATATCAACGTTGCTTGCAGGGCGAAAAGCTTCTGGTATTCCTAAATTTCAGCTTTCTGCAAAAACGACTAGACATAAACACAGAAGGAATGGAGCAGATTTTTAGCACGCATCCCCAAGCAAATAGCATTGAGAGCGGAAAAGTTGTGCTGAAACCGTATCAGGGAGTGGTTCTGCAGCACAAATGTTCAATATAGAAAATTCTGTCGAGTGTTATATAAGAAGATTTTAACGACAGCCACTGTCGCCAAGCCTTTCTATCTTTCTTGCATGAATATCTACGACTTTTTCAATTCGCCCGATGTGGCGGAATACTGCCAAAGTATCGGACATACTTTCAATGCGCTGGAAAGCGCGGTAATGGCAAGCCAGAGCAATGCACGAACGCTTGCGGAAAAACATGAGGCTTACAGAACCATAATTGCGGAATACCCGGATATGGAAATACCTGAAGCCTTTAACCACGAACATATCAAGAGTTTTTCAAAAGCGCTTGAAGATGTAATTGAGTTCGAGAGGCAGCTTCTCGAAAAATTTTTACTGCCCGAACAAAATGCGATTTATCAGGTTACCGCATACTATACGGGCGAACGTGAATCTTATGAACATAGCGAACTCTTTTCAACATATAAAAAAGCGTATGAAAATACGATGGAATGGCACGAGGGAGATGACCATAACCTTGCGTATATGCGCATCAACAAAAGATACCTGAATAACAAAAATTATGTGAGCGCAAAAATTTCAAAAGCAGGTGAAATTTTGAAAGTCGATCAATGCAATGTATTGCCGCAGAGTGAAAACAGCTACTTGCTCGAACATTGCTATATAGACGTGCCCGTGCCATTCAAACGCGGAGATTTGGTAGAAGAAGATAATGGTGGGTATATGGGCGGCGTTTATGTAATACAAAATATAATCCGAGATAACCCAAAACAAAACACAAGATTGTTTCGCGATGGTGATATTAGCGATATGACCGCATGGGTGTTTTACGAGCATAACGGCTCCGTAGAATGCGAGTGTATGCATTTTTACCCAGACTTGCGTTACTGCCGCCGCGAACTTGAAGGCAAAAAGCGAATACTTAAATATATCAGTCATTATATGCAAGACAAATTCTGTCTTTGCGCTCTATTCAAGGCGCAGGAATACTTGCTGCTGAATGAGAAAATTAGCGGCTTGAAAAAAAGCCAGCTAAAGTATCAGCTTGAGCAGTTAGGCGATGGGTTGATTTGATTAGATTTTGAATTTCCTATATTCTAGTCAGAGGCTTTTATGGGCAAAAACCAGTCAATCGCCACTTGGGTGGCTTTTATTTTAACGGCAACACAAAACAAGCACAGGCTTTTTGGCGATGCTTTCGCCGAAATTATTAAAAAATACAAGATTATTCCTTTTCTCATAAACAACTATGAACTTCTGCATTATTACGACAACGACTATGTTACAGATGATTTAGCAAAATACGTAGCCGAGCAAGGTGGGAGCTTAGATGTTGTATAATGAGTTGTCAGGCTTGTTGTTTCATGGCTCTAATGTAAAAGTCTCTGATATTGATTTGAGTAAAGGAGCTTTGAAAAAAGATTTTGGAAATGGTTTCTACACAACAAGCTTTCAAAAGCAAGCAGATAAATTTGCGCAAATAAAAGCAAAAAGAAGTTTAGCAAGCATTGGATATGTAAGCGTTTTTGAATTTTATGAAAATATTGATTTGAAAATAATGCGATTTGAAACAGCCGATTTGGATTGGCTAGATTTCATTTTATTCAATAGAGGTTTTATAAAAGAAAATATTTTAAATGACAGCTGCGATATCATAATTGGTCCTGTAGCAAACGATACCGTTGGGCTTGTATTGAATCAGCTTATTATAGGAACTTATGGAAGCCCGTTGTCTTCAAGTGCAAAAGAAATGGCTATTAGACTGCTTGAGCCTGAAAAGTTATATAATCAAGTTTTATTCAGAACAGAAAAGAGTGTTGAGAGTTTACGCTTTAAGGAGGCTTATTCAGTTGCAATTAACAGATGATTTGATTACTGGCGCGATTAATAGCATTAGCGGTTTTATAGTTGCAAAATATGCGGAGCAATATAATATTCCGCTTGCTTTAGCTATGGAAACTTTTTTGAATTCAAATGCATATAAGCTTTTAAGCGATAAGGAAACTGGTTATTACTTTGACAGCATTCCAGAGCTTTTTGATATGTTTTTAGGTGAAGTAAACGTGAGGTGATTCTTAAATAATTTCTACATTACCAATTACATGACTCAAATAGAAAGAGACGAAAATCTTATGATTGTGGTTGCGGTAGAGGAATATTCTCATAAATACAACCTTGCTCCGCAAGATACGTTATTGCTATTTATGGAAAATAATATCAACAATTTAATACGCAAAAACTACGGAGCTTTGCACACTCAAAGCTTGGATGAAGGCTTTCACTTTGCGGAAGATGTTTTGGCTAGGAAACAAAAATGAAACTTTATCATGGTTCAAATAGCTTGTTTGAAAGAGTAGATTTATCAAAATCTAGAGACAAAAGGGATTTTGGCAAAGGTTTTTACACGACAACAATAAAAAAACAGGCTGAGTCTTGGGCAGAGGCTGTTTTTGACCGCTATGGCGGAGCGGGCAAATTTGTCTATGAATTTGATTTTGAAATAAACAATAATTTAAAAATCAAAGAATTTAAAGAAGCGAATAAAGAATGGCTGGAATTTATATCCAGCAATAGAAGTATTGGCGAAGTTCAGCACGATTTTGACATAGCAATTGGTCCTGTGGCAAACGATAAAACAAATAGAACAATAGCACTTTACATCGCAGGAATTTACACTGCGGAAATGGCTTTGCAATTGCTGAAACACAATGACTTAAACGACCAAGTTAGTTTTCATACTGAAAAAGCTCTTTCTTTCTTAAAGTTTACTAAGCGAGAAGAATATGCAAGCTAAGTATTTATACAAAGGCGAAGATATTACAACAGATATTGTGTTTAAAATAGAGCATATAGTTTCTATTATTGCAGAAAAAGAAAAAATACCATTTGAAAAGGCGTATCTTGACTTTTTAAATTCCAATACATACAAAGCCTTGCAAAAAACAAGTTCCCTAATGTGGACAGAAAGCGCAGAATTTATTGTGGATGATTATTATAGGGAGTAAAAAAGGCAAACCGAAGGCGGTTAAAGATGTTGAATATGCCTTAAAAGCCGTTGACATTGAAGCGGATGTCAGAGATATTCAAAGAGATTTGGCAGATATGAAAAACATTGGCGTTTTGGAATCTATTGGGGCTGGGAAAAATGAGCAGGAAAGAGATTCTGTTTTAGTGAAATTAAAATTTGGCTGGGATTGCCGCTTAAGTTTGCAAGAGCAGTTATATTTCTATATTTTACCTCTATGAGGCTTTATCTTGATAATTGCAGTTTTAACCGTCCG
>WRMM01000075.1 GCA_009777135.1 Candidatus Fibrimonadales bacterium | reverse complement strand
GATAAACGAGGGGGACGGCCATTGCCCATTAAGCGTTACAGCGGTATGCTGCCCCACAGGAATAAAATTCAGAGAACTGCTGCCGTTTAGTTTCATTGCAAATTCAAAATGAAGCGGCTGCAAGCTGCCTGCCAAGTTCATGCTTCGCAGGCTTGCAACCAGTGTTTGACCTGGCATATTTTTTATAGCTCCAACAGCTGTTTCTAGCGCATTGCCGTTAATTTTAAAATCCGGATTTTGCGTGACTCCTTTCAAATCAGAGATGCCAATAACAATTTGCGCTCTGTCAAAATGAAATTTAGCGTTTTTAATTTCTGGTTCGCTGTATCCTGAAAAATAGCCTTCAAAGTGAATGTCGCTTTTGTAAAGAATGGCTTTGTAAATGCCGTAGTAGCGTTCTTCTGGAGTGAGCGAGGCATTGATTTTCAGCTCTTTGGGCGTGATGAAAAGCGTGCGTTCTTCGTAAGAGGGCTTGAAGAGCGTGTCTGTTCTAGAGATTGTAGTGTCTATTTTGGTGATTGTGTAGGGAACTAGCAAAAGCGGCGCGCTAAGCGTTTGCGCGAGGCTCCATTTTTCGTTGATTTTATCAATGGTTGCTCGGCTGTATCCTTTCCGTTCAGAAATCAAGCCCATTATCATAGCGTTGGGAATGAGCAAAACCAGAGTCAGCACGGCAATCGCAATTCCCTTAAACGAAAGAGACTGCGTGAATTTTTTTCGGGGAGCTTCCATGCTTTTAATATAGAAAAAAATTAAGCCTTTTTGCAAACAAATATTTGGAAAAAAAGAAAGGTTCGTCCAAATCTGAGTATTTTATTCCTTGGGAGGTGGTGGCGTTGGCGAATTTGTTGCTGCCCATGTAGATGCCTACATGAGTTACGGAGTCTTTTTCCACATCGCCAAAAAACACCAAATCGCCAGGCAAAAGAGCGTGTTTGGGGATTTTCATTCCCAGTTTGCTTTGCAAAATTGAGGTTCTGGGCAAGTCTATGCCGTATATAGCATATACCTGCTTTACAAAAGCAGAGCAATCCATGCCCTCTCTCGTATTGCCGCCCCAAAGGTAGGGGATACCCAGGAATTCCTCAATGCGGCTTTCAAGCTCTGCAGGATGCTTGAAACTGTTTGCCATGTTTCCCCACTCGTTTTTGCCGGAAAAATGGTATTCCGCCCTCTGTTTGCTTTTTACTGCGCAAGAGAGCGGCAAAAAACAAAAAATACACCAAATAATAAAAGTTTTCATATCCCTTAGACGGATTTTTGAGCCTTTTTTACGACGAAAAATTGCAAAAAAAAATAATTTCAAAAAAAACGGCGAATTTGGCTCAAAAACGGCGAAAGTGTCAACACTTGTTTGCAAAATGCATTTTTTTTGAATTTTCTGTCTGATTTTACCCCCTTTTTTCCGTCTAAGGTAATATGAAGAAGGAAAATGCCTTTTTAAAGGTTTTGGTTGCCCTTTTTGGGCTTTCGCCGTATTTGCATGCAAACGGCATTTATGGGCAGGCCTCGCTCAGGGCATTGTCTGGGGTTGAATTGTTTGTTCATTGCGCTGGAGACCCAGAAATTAAAAAAATGGAAAATGAGATAAAAAACAAGCTAAAAGCACGGCTTGAAAAAGCAAATGTGCCTGCCGGCAGCATTTCAAATGGGGGTGGCGCGCTTAAATTTATGCTCACTGGGCTAAAGAAAAAAGATGGCGCTTATTTTATTTACGCCACTATGCAGCTGCATCAAAGGGCATATTTAGCCGTTAGCCATGAATACATGGACTGCCAAACCTGGGATGTATGGAAAATGGGCGTTTTTAACGCAAAGGAAATTTTATTGGAAATAGAAGACATGGCAAGGGAGTTCGCAAATGATTTCATTTCAGCAAATGGGTTTTAATAATATGGAAAATCTGAATTTAGATAACTCTCAACTCTTCACTCTCAACTCTCAACTAGTTTTAATAGTTGCATTTCTTTTGATAGGGGTTCAGGCGGTTTTCGCTTTGCAAATAGAGGCGCCTAGAGAGGTTGCTGAGCAGATTTTGGCGTATGCGCAGGAAATTGGCGCAGAAAAGCAGAATGTTATTTTGCGGGCTGATATTGCTAAAGACACGCAATGCAATACGTTTTCGCTGAAATTGATAGATAAAAACAGCGGAAAAACCATTAGAAAAGCAGAACGCTGCTCAGCGGATTTGCCGAATGCCGCTTTGCAAAGCGCAGTGTTTGAAATTTTTGGACACAATGTCAAAAATCCTGAAAATCCTAAAATCGGAGCTATCGGGATCCAGACTGCAATAGGCATTGGCTTTGTTGCCGCTGGAGCTTTGCTTTACTATTCAAACCCGCCTCAACCTGTTTATGGAGTTAAAAAATGACCGCTTTGGTAGCATGGAAAGAAGGAATGGCTTTGTCGCAGCAGCATCTGCAGCAGTCGGATGAGTTTATTTTGCGGCATATAAAAAATGTTTCTGGTTTGCCAAAAGGAATGCACTTTGGCTTTGGCAAGCTGGCATTGGAAGAAAGTTTGCTCAAAGAAGGGCAGTTTGCGTTCAAGGAATGCGAGGCGATTTTTCCGAGCGGAATTTCATTTATTGATTATGAAAATAAATCGGTGCAGATTGAGGCTAGAAATTTTGCCCAGATTTTTGAAAAGAATTTGAACAGCCTGAATGTGTTTTTGGCTTTGGATTTAAATTCTCGCTTTAAGGTTGCATGGGAAAATCATTTGGATTTGTATTCTGCGGAAACAATGCTTATGCCGGTTGCAATTCCTGCCCCATCCATTGTTTTTGGCAGCGAGTCTTTGGATGGCAAGGAGTTTTTGCCGGTTGCAAGGCTTTTGAGGAATTTGCATTCTTTTGAGCTGGACAAAAATTTTTACCCGCCTTTGATTTTTGCAAATAGCTACGAGTATTTTTCAAGAAAATTGAATTTTTTTGACTCGCTTTTGCAGAGCAGAATAGAGAATATTTCGCATTCTAAAGAATTATTGCTTAGAGATTTGAAATCTTTGAAAGCGGTTTGGAATTGCATGAGTTGCGTGCAGCCTTTTTGGCTTTTTTGCGAAATTGCAAGATTTTTGCAAGAAGCATTTAGCTACAATCACGGAGAATTCAACGAATGTTTCAATAAAATTTTCGCCAGATTAAATGAGTTTTTATTGCAAGAAAAAAAAGCGGCATTTTTGCAAAAACGGCTTTCAAAAGAAGGGCAGAATTCATTTTTTGCAAGTCTAGCAGATATGGAAATCTCTTCTGCAGCTTCTGTTTGGCTTGCGGTGGAATCAAAATTATCGCCAGAAGAAGCGGTTAAATTTATGGCGGCTCAGCTGAAAATTGCGCCTAAGTCAAAGCTGTCAAATATAGTGGTAAGCGCAACGCATGGCATAAACTGCGTTCACAGCATTGTTCCAAAAACAATTCAAGAAGCGCCTGAAACATTTTATTTCAAGCTTCAAACAGATTCTTTGCTTTGGAAAAATTTGCGAGAAGAAAAAGAAATCGGCATTTACGCGCCCAGCGCCTTGCTGATAAATTCAATAGATTTTTTAATGGAGGAGATATGAAGAGTTTCATAGAGCTTGCGGAGGATATTTTTTGTTCAACGCTTTTGCTGTCTAATGAAAGCGCGGAGGAAATTAAAAAAGACTTTACGGAAAAGGTAAAGGAATTTTGCAATGATTGCTCAAATAACGGCTATGCTGCTGGCGAAATAGAAAATGCAAAGTATGCCTTGTGCGCTTGGGTGGATGAGTATATTTACGCAAATTGCGGCATATCTTCGCAGTGGTTTTCGCATTCCCTTGTTTTGGGCGAATTTGGAGATGCAGAGGCTGGCAAGCATTTTTTTGAGAGAATGGAAAATTTCCATAGAAATAAAAACCATGTTCCTTTGCTTGAACTCTATGCAAAGTGCATTTTATTCGGGTTTATGGGAAAGTTTAGGATGGGGGAAACTGCAGAATTAAAGCAAATTTTGAACAACGCAATTTCCAAAACAGACACGCTTTTAGAACCTCTGAACTATAAGCCCGCGGCAAAAAGCAAGCATAAATTTTCTTTTAGAAGGGGAGTGAAAAATATTGCAATAACAGGGCAGAGCGAAACTCAATGCAGAGACTTTGCCAAAAAACAAAAACCGCCAAAAGGCTACAAATACATATATTCCGATATGAAAAATATAGATGAACTGCCTTTTATAGATGGAATTATTTCAATAAATCAGAACGGAATAGAGAAAAAATCCAAAGCGCCAATTTATACTGTTGCAGACTTGGAAATACCTGAATGGACTCAAACTTTGGATAGAAACTATGAATTCAGCAGCAGTCATTTGAATTGTTATTTGCACAAGCATTTTCTGGACAATGCAGCTTGCAAAAATATTCTTTCTTTGCCAAAAAAACTGGAACAGTTTAAAAACGGCGAGAATTTTTATACGCTGCCTTTTTTCCCGTTTATGGAAAATGAAAAACCGCTTGCATACAGCTTGGCAAAAAGAGCGTTTAGCATTTCGTTTTTAATTTGCATTGCTTTTTTAGCTTTATCTTTTGTTTTTTCCATTGTCAATGAACAGAAGGAGAAAATCAAAAATGATGATTTGAAGTTTACGCAGGATAGTTTGCGGTCTGTAAAAGACAGCTTGCAGTTTGTGAAAGATAGTCTGGATGCGGAATTTGAAAGGTATGCGCAGAATTTGGAGCTTGGATATAGAAAACAGGTTTTGGCAAATTTTCCGTTTGCAGAGGGAAAAACTCCGCGCGTAAGCGAGGTGCTCAACTACTTTGACAAAGATGGCGAGTTCTATAAATTTATGGAAATAATAGACACCATCTCCGATGCCCGAATAACGTTTAACAAAAAAACTCTTGCGCAGCTATCGCTTTTGAAGAATAATATGTGGAGCGAAATTCCTGTTTCAATAATCATAACAGCGCCGAAAATAGCATCTCTAAAATTCGGGGTTGATAGCGAATATGTGGAAGTTGAGCAGGGCAAAAGCAAGAGCTTGGAAGTTGTGTTTCCCAAAATAAATGGAAACGGAATTGAATTGACTGCAATAACTGCGAACAGCGTTTTTAATGAGAGCGTGAAAGGCGAATGGAGCTTGCTGAGAACTCCGCATGAATTTTCTTTTAAGGACAAAAGCTATTTGATTGATGTTTTTTTATTTATTGACTGGCATTTGCCAAAGAATGCGATTAAACCAAAAAAATGGTTTGAGCTTCGTTTGGAGCCAAATTTAATTGAGAATTTCCCTTTAACCACTAACCTAGGAGAGTAAAATGGCTAATAGCTATCAAAATGAAATTCCCCCAGCCCGCATAAACATTCAGTTGAGCGTGGACAGCGGGGGAGCGCAAAAGAAAATGGAGCTTCCTTTGAAGTTGCTTGTGCTGGGCGACTTTAAAATGGATGGCGACCAGTCTCGCATTATTGAGCGGGAAAAGCTCAACATAAACAAAGACAACTTTGACGGAATTATGCAGTCTTTGAATGTTTCGCTTAGAACTTCCGTTGATAATCGTCTTAAAAAAGACAATTCAAATTTGCCCATAACGCTCAAATTCAACGGCATAAAATCGTTTGAGCCTATGGAAATTGTCAAGCAGATTCCTGATTTGAATCGTTTGATGGCGGTTCGCAATCTTATAAAGGATTTAGGTTCAAATCTGCTGGACAATAGAGAATTTAGAAAAAAAATGGAGGCTATTTTGAAAGACAAAAATGCCACAAAGCAAGTTTTAAATGAACTTGAATTAATCCCAACCCAGATTCCATATCATTAACAAGAGGAGAAAAATGGAAAATTCAACCTTAACTTCGGTTTACGAGACAATGAATTTGGATGTGCCATCTAAATTTATAGACATTGCAGAATACAGCGACAGCGCTTCGCTTTACAAGTTCAGCCCTAGCGAACGAATAGGTTCTGGCATTATGGCGTTTGCGCAAAGCGTTTTGGACAGTTCTGCAAGCGTGGAAAAAATAGACCGCGCATTTATAGATGCGCAGGTTGCATGGATAGACAAAATTGTCAGCGAGCAGCTGGATGCAATTATGCACAGCGAAGAGTTTCAAAAACTTGAATCTTCGTGGCGGGCATTGCATTTTCTTGTTCAGCGAAGCGATTTTAGAAAAAATGTGAAAATAGAATTGCTGAACGCAGACAAGGAATCCATAAAAAACGACTTTGAAGATTCGCCGGAAATTATCCAAAGCGGGCTTTACCGCCATATTTACAGCGACGAATACGATACCCCGGGCGGCGAACCATACGCGGCTATGATTGCGAATTTTGAGTTTGACAATACTGCGGATGATATTGATCTTTTGCAGAATATATCTTCGGTTTCTGCTGCTTCGCATTGCTTGTTCATATCTTCTTCGGGTTCCAAATTTTTTGGAAAATCTAATATTGAGGATTTGCCCAAAATAGACGATTTGGAAAACTACATGGAGCGCGCGGAATACACAAAGTGGCGCGCCTTTCGCAAAACCGATGACGCTCGTTACATAGGTTTGGTTTTGCCTAGATTTTTGCTGAGAAATCCTTATGGCGAAAGCAAAAATTCCAGAGGCTTTAATTATACGGAATCGGTGCTTGGCGAGGAGCATGAGAAATATTTGTGGGGTAATTCGGCTTTTGCCTTTGCCGCGAATATGGTTCGTTCTTTTCAGGATAATGGCTGGTGCGTTCAAATAAGAGGACCGGAGAGCGGCGGAAAGGTTGAGGATTTGCCTGTGCATTTTTTCAATGCTGGAAGGGGTTTGCAGGCAAAAATTCCTACTGAGATTTTGATTCCAGAAACGAGGGAATTTGAATTTGCAAAGCAGGGATTTATACCGCTGAGTTTTTACAAAAACCGGAACTACGCTTGCTTTTTCTCTGCAAACTCCTCTCAAAAACCCGAGGAATACGATGATGCTTTGGCTACGGCAAATTCAAGGGTGAATGCTCGTTTGCCATATATTTTCTTGACAGCGAGGCTTGCTCATTACCTGAAAGTTTTGCAAAGAGAAAACATTGGAGCTAGCAAAAGCGCGGGCGTTTTGGAGGCGGAGCTTAACAACTGGATTAAGGGCTTGGTGACCGAAATGGAGAACCCAGGTCCGGAGCTTGTCGCTACTCATCCTTTGAGTTATGGGCATGTTGCGGTTGTTGAAAACCCCGATAATCCAGGTTTTTTCAAGGTGACTCTTTCTGTGGTTCCTCATTTTCAGGTTGAGGGCGTGAATGTGAATTTGTCGCTGGTATCAAAGATGCCAGCGGCAAAGGGGTAGTTTTTGGAAAGCCTCTTGTTGCCTTAGGAGAATAACCCCCGCCCCAGGAGGAGAAAAAATTGGGACGGGGGAAAGAGGTTGGCAGAATTGCGTTGTTAATTAGAACACCTGCAATAAATAGTGTTTCCTTGTGGGTTTAACAAACTATTCAAACTATTATTACAATCTCCGAGATCTACAGGGCTGCCGCTTGACGACCAACTATCGATTGTTCGATCAATGCCATTCAGCTTTATTGTTATATTGTTACCAGAGGTACTATAGCATTTTAAGCGTAGATCATTATCGTATACCAGCCTAACATCGTTTGTACCGCTTATTTCGCTATAATTGCCATCCAATGTTTCCGATGGATAGGTGCTTAGCGGATTAGAGCAAACAATTTCTTCATATATAGATACATTTGCCGATCCATTCCAATAAGTTCCAGTAACATTATTATTATGTCGAGTATCATTTAAATCGCATGCTGCAGCAATCATTTTATAACATTTGTTAATATCTAAATTAACTAAGCCTGAATTATAACAGTTTCCGCAATGATTTACACCGCCTACAAAAGCGATACAAGTACTTGCGGTCGCTCCACTCACCGTTGCACTGCCCATACAATTTGCTTGATTAACCGAAACGCCACCGCATGTGCCGCTAACTCTTATGTTTGAGTAAGTGCCAGCAGTGGCAAAAATTCCATCCCAGCTGGATGCAGTTTTGTTGTTGCCGTCATCAGCGCCCGCTCCTGATAAATCATAAGTCCAAGTTATTGGGTTCAGAGTTGGGGTATTGCTGCTTGTCTCGCTGCAAAGATCGCTTTGATCTATTATGTTTAGAGTCGGCGGATCTGGTTTTAG
>WRMM01000074.1 GCA_009777135.1 Candidatus Fibrimonadales bacterium | reverse complement strand
TAGGTAATGAAGCGCCTTCTTTTTTTCCAAAGGCACTCTTTTGTCCAAACTGCGATATTTGGCTATAAAATCCAATCTTCTGTCAAACGCTTTATTCCATTCCATAGAAATCTCCAAAATCTTTGGAGAATAAATATAGTAAATTAAAAAGCGATTTTCTAAGAAATTTCACAAAAAAAATCAGCCAGCCCCACCCAATCTTCATTTTCTTGCATTTTTAGCGCAATTTGGGCGTTTTTTATAACATACCCTTCTGCTCAGCAAAGTTTTGCAATACTCCATTTACAAAAGACGGAGAATCCTCGTCTGAAAATTTGTTTGCTATTTGCACAGCTTCAGAGAGAATAACTTTTATGGGAGTGTCTGCCAAAAGCATTTCTGTCATGGCGATTTGCAGAATTATTTTGTCTATTGTAGAAAGACGTTCCGGAGACCAGTCCGGGATTATTTCTAAAAAAGTATTGCGAAATTCTTCTCTTCTCTCCAAAATCCCATCAATCAGCTTCATGCCAAATCTTTGCATATCATCGCTCACAGGATTGCCTTCTAAAATAGCCGGCAAACAATAACCCGGGGCTTCGCCTGTTATTTCCATTGCATATAAAAGCTGGAGGGCAAAAACTCTTGCCGGTCTGCGCGATACGGTGGGCATTAAGAAATCCTTTTATACAAATTAGCCATTTCAACAGCGGCAATGGCAGCGTCTGCGCCTTTGTTCCCGCATTTCAAGCCTGCTCTGTCCAAAGCCTGTTCTACTGTGTCGGTTGTAAGCACTCCGAAAATAACAGGGATTTTTCCTTTGCTTGCCAAGTTGGCAATGCCAGAAGTTACCCCGCTGCAAACATAATCATAATGCGAAGTCGCGCCTCGGATAACGGCTCCCAATACTACAACCGCATCAAATTTGCCGCTTTCCGCTAAGCGAGCAGCTACGCCAGGCAACTCAAAAGCGCCTGGCACCCAGGCAATGTCAATATCATTTTCGCTAACAGCAATTCTCTTTAATTGCGCAAGCGCTCCTTCTAAAAGAGATTTTGTAACCGTTTCATTAAAGCGAGAAACCGCAATAGCAATTTTCAGCCCACGCCCATCTAAAGAACCTTCCAATATTTTCATGGATGTAATGTAGAAAAGTTTTTAACTATTTTACCCCCATGTCTTCCTTTATCCGCAAAGCCTGTGAAATGCTTGAAAAGCATGGCGAGCTTGTTCGCATAAAAGAGCCTGCTTCACCGAATTTGGCAATGCCTGCTATGGCGCTCAAGGCTTTTGCGGAGAATGGGCCGGCTATTTTTTTTGAAAAGGTTGAAGGGAGCCGCTTCCCTGCGGTGTGCAATTTGTTTGGGAGCGAGAGAAGAGCGGAGCTGCTGCTGAAAGGCAGGTTGAATTTTGATTTGAAAAACGCAAGCCGTATTTTGCATTCTTTGCCTCAGCGTTCCCTGATTAAGCCCGTTATGCAGCAAGAAATTTTGCTTTCCGATTTGCCGCAAATAAAATGCTGGCCCAGAGATGGCGGGGCTTTTTTGACTTTGCCGCAAATTTTAACCATAAAACCTGGCAAAAAATCTTGGCTGCATTCAAATTTGGGAATGTACAGGGTGCAAATCAGCGGCAATGAATATGCGCAAAATGAGGAGTGCGGGCTGCATTATCAAATTCATAGAGGCATTGGAATTCATCATCAAGAGGCTTTGGAGAGAGGCGAAAAATTAAAGGTGAGCATTTTTATAGGCGGACCGCCAGGCAACACGCTTGCTGCTGTTATGCCGCTCCCAAACGGAATTCCGGAACTTGCTTTTGCCGGGATGTTTTCAAAAAGAGCGTTTCGCTATGCCTGGCATAAAGGCTGGCTTGTTTCCACGGATGCTGATTTTTGCATTTTGGGCGAAGTGAAAAGCGATCTAAAACCCGAAGGTCCTTTTGGCGACCACTTGGGTTATTATTCCGAGCGGCATCCTTTTCCTTATTTGAAAGTGCACAAAGTTTTTGCAAGAAAAGACGCTGTATTTCCATTTACCGTAGTTGGCCGCCCTCCGCAAGAAGATACGATTTTTGGAAATTTAATTCACAAAATAACTGCGCCTTTTATTTCTCGAGTGCTACCTGGCGTTCATGAGGTTAATGCGGTGGATGCGGCTGGCGTTCATCCTTTGCTTTTGGCTTTGGGGAGCGAGCGTTATTTGCCTTACGAAAAAAGGGAGCCTCTTGAATTGCTAACTCAAAGCAATGCGATTTTGGGCTTTGGGCAGTTATCGCTTGCAAAATATTTGTTTATAGCGGCAAAAGAAGATAACCCGAATTTATCGGTAAATAATATAGCGGAGTTTTTTGAGCATATTTTATGCAGAATAAATTTGGAAAGAGATATTCAAATCCACAAAAGCACAAGCATAGACACTCTTGATTACACGGGCACAAGCTTGAACCGAGGTTCAAAGGCGGTATTTGCGGCAGCAGGCAAGCCATGCAGGGAATTAGGCTCTGCTTCGCCTGTGAAGGGAATTTTTGTTGCGCAAAATGCAAAAGAGCTTGGAGAAACGGAAAAATTTCCTCTTGTTGTTTTGTGCGATGATGCAGAATTCACAAAGAAAAATCTCAACAATCTGCTTTGGGTAACATTCACGCGTTCAAACCCTGCAACCGATATTTCATTTAGCAATAATCAAGTTATTATAGACGCAAGGAAAAAACCGCATCATGCAGAGGAGCTGCCATCATTGCTTTGTTAAAACATCAACCTAACCAAAACCGATATGCCGCCCAAATTCCAAGAATCCAAAATGGCGTTTTTATCGCTGGATTTTACATCAAGGGTCAAATATCCCAGCTCGCCCCACATAGACAAGCCATACCACTGGGCAAAGCAATAACCCAAAAATATCCCATAACCGCTGCCCAAAGGGTCAAAATCCGCATCTGCCCTGCCCCATGAGGAGTAAATTTCCGTGCCTGGGAGCAGCCAATAATAGCGAAAAAACAGGCTAAAATAATCGCTTTCTCTCAAAGAAATTAAATCCGGAGAAATTTGCAAACGATATTCCGCAAAAAGCGGATATGCCAGCAGCACATATCTAAAATTATGGGTTCTGCTATCCTTATCAGTCAGTATAACCGATTCGCTGTTATATAAAATGCCTCCGCCAAGCCCCAAAGAATGCATATCGCTAAATTGCCATAATATGCCAAATGTTAAAGGAAATGCCAAATTTACGGTTTGAAACTCCTGCTTTATAGGAATTATTCCGCCAGAAACCGTCCAATCATCCATATATTCAACATACTGGGTATCTAAAAGAGCGACAAACTTCAAGCGTTTGTTAAAATCTATGAACTGGGCGCCAACAGAAGCAAAAAAATGAAGACCTGGTTTTATTTTTACGGAATCCACAGCAATAGTATCTGCGCCAATAACAATGGCTGTATCTGCCACAGCCGTATCTGCTGCAATAACAGTATTTGTGTCTGCAATAGCTACAGCAGCTGTATCTGCATCTGCAACGGCTATTCCAAAGCACAGAAGCAAAAAAGTGAATGCTTTTACAAAATTCATTGCTCCAACTCTTTTAACATGGCAAGGCTTTTTTCCACAATATCCCTTTGCGTAGCAAGCTTTTGGCGTTCCCCGTCTATAACGGATGCCGGAGCGTTTTTCACAAAATTTTCGTTTGAGAGCTTTTTATTCAAACTGATTATAAAACTCTCCGCTTTTTCAATTTCTTTTTTCAAACGAAGAGTTTCCTTTTCTTTATCCAAAATTCCTTCCAAAGGCACAAAAACTTCGCCGCTTGGTATAACCGCGCTTGCGCTGAATGCAGGGTTGGATAAATTTTCGCCAAAATCAAATTCAGAGAGGCCGCTCAAATCCTTAATCATATTTCTGCAGCTTTCCAAATTTGCAGAAGAGCGAACAATTGCCGCAATTTTTTGAGACGGAGCTATGGAATAACGCCCGCGCACGGAGCGAACCGCTTCAACTATGGCAAAAATATCTTCAAACTGCTTTTCAATCTCCGCATTTATCAAGTTTTCATTTGCGCTGGGCCATTCCCTCAAAATCAATCTCTGCGAATTTGGGAAAAGAATTGCATTAAGTTCTTCCGTGATAAAAGGCATAATTGGATGCAGCAAATCCAAAGCGGTATAAAGCGAATGAGAAAGCAAAGCGCTGGAATCCTTGGAAATTTCCCCTTTCTTTATCTCCAAATAACGGCTGCACAAATCATCCCAAACAAAATGGTAAACAAGCGAAGCGTATTCCGAAAAACGATAATTTGCAAGAGCCTTTTGCGTTTCTTTTATTACCGTATTTAACCTTGACAATATCCACTTATCTTCTAAATTGTCTGAATCAGGATTCTCAAGATTTAAGGATTTGCAAGATTTTTCATGTCCCATGTCGGTAATATGCGGTTTTAAAAATCTTGCGGCGTTCCATAGTTTGTTGCCGAAGTTGCGACCTAGTTCAAACTTCTCGCTTATGTTTATTTCTCTGCCGTCTTCGAGTTTTTCTTTTTTAACGGGGAGCCTTGCATCTTGATTTTCTGTGCAGATTGAGCACATTACAAAGCGGAGGGAGTCTGCGCCGTATTTTTCGATTATGTCTAAAGGGTCAACGCCATTGCCATGGGATTTGCTCATTCGGCGGCCAAGGCCGTCTAGAATTGTGGGGTTTATATACACATCGCTAAATGGAATTTGAGCCATGTTTTCTTGGCTGAAAACAACCATTCTGGCAACCCAAAGCGAAATGATATCGCGCCCTGTTACAAGCACCGAAGTTGGATAAAAATCTTTTAAATCTTCCGTTTTGCCCGGCCAGCCCATTGTGCTGTGAGGCCAAAGCGCAGAACTGAACCATGTATCCAAAACATCAGGGTCTCTCTCCAACTTCAAACCCTCAATGCTATCTTCCCGCAAATCCTCTTCCAGCGAACAAACCAGCCATTCGCCATTCTCCGATTTGTAATAATGAACATCAGACCGATTTGCAAAACATTTATCCAAAACACCTTTCAATTCTTCATTATTAATTATTAATTCTTCATTATTCAAGTGCCATATCGGAATCTGATGCCCCCACCACAACTGGCGGCTAATGCACCAATCGCGTTTTTCTCCTAGCCAATTCAAATAATTTTTTGCATAGCGCGCTGGCGTAAATTTTACCTCGCCGCTTTCCACTGCCTGCATTGCTCTTTCGGCGAGCATGTCCATTTTCACAAACCACTGGTCGCTTAAATACGGCTCTATAACTGTTTTTGAACGGTCGCTTTTGCCAATCTGCATCTCATGGTCTTCTACTTTTATCAGCAGATCCAATTTTTCCAAGCCCTCAACTACGGCGGCTCTTGCTTTTTCGCCTTTTAAACCCTTGAACTCGCCTGCATTTTCATTTAAAGTGCCGTCTTCATTTAAAATATTTATCATCGGCAATTTATGGCGAAGCCCTGTTGTATAATCGTTTGGGTCGTGGGCTGGAGTTACTTTTACCGAGCCAGTTCCAAATTCCTTGTCAACTAAAATTTCGTCTGCAATAACAGGAATTTCTCTGTTCACAAAAGGCACCAGCAAAGTTTTGCCTATAAATTTTTTATAGCGCTCATCTTCGGGATGAACCGCTACCGCTGTGTCGCCTAAAATTGTTTCTGGCCTTGTTGTTGCAACGGGAATGTAGCCGCTGCCGTCTGCGAGCGGGTATTTGAAGGTCCAAAAATGTCCTTTTACTGTTTCGTGGTAAATTTCATCGTCTGCAACGGCGGTGTGCAAATGGGTGTCCCAGTTTACAAGGCGTTTGCCGCGGTAAATCAGTCCCTTCTTAAAAAGATTGAAAAAGGCATGGCGAACCGCTTTTGCGCAAATTGGGTCTAGGGTAAATCTTTGCCTGTCCCAGTCGCAGCTTGAGCCAATTAATTTCAGCTGATTTGTTATGCGGGTTTCGTATTCGTCTTTCCATTTCCAAATTCTTTTTACCAATTCTTCTCTGCCCAAATCATGGCGAGTTTTTTTTTCTTCTTGCATTAGCCGCTTTTCCACAACGGCTTGCGTAGCTATGCCCGCATGGTCTGTGCCGGGGATCCAAAGCGTGTTTTTGCCGAGTTTTCTGTTATAGCGAACTAAAATATCTTGAATGGTGTTGTTCAAAGCATGGCCAAGATGCAAAGCGCCTGTTACATTCGGTGGCGGAATTACAATGGAAAAATGAGGCCCCTTGCCCGCAGGTTTAAAATCCTTTTGCTCATCCCAATTTTTGAGCCACTTTTCTTCTATTTCTTTATGGTTGTAGCGTGTTTCCATGTGAGGAATGTAGAAATATTCACCGCAAAAGTTTGCCACTTGCGAATATACCGCTCTTACAGTGTAAGAGCCAAGAGTGTTTATGCATTATTTCGGTGGCTAAACCACAAAACGGCGGGTTTGTTTGGCAAATTCACAAATTCGTTAAATATTTTTTTTTCGTCTTCTGCTGGCAAGTGTGCGCAAGGTTCATCAGCTATAATCAAATTCTTATTGCAAAGCATGGCGCGAGCTGCAGAAAGTTTTTGTCTCTCGCCGCCGCTTAACCCAAACCCTTTTTCGCCAATCCACAAATCCAAAGAAAAATTTTTCAACCCCGCTCTTTGCAAAACGCTTTGCATTTCCTCATCCGCAGCATTTGGATTAGCAAAAAGCAAATTATCTTTTATTGTTCCTGTGAACAAAAAAGGTTCCTGCTCCAAAAAAACAAAACTATCCGTCCGATTGCTAACGCTGCCGCTCGGCAAAAATCCCGCTATAGAATTAGCAAGCAAAGTTTTGCCCGCCCCAGAAGGAGCGCTCAAGATTAGGGCATCGCCTTGGTGAAGAGTTATGGTTTGCGTGGCGAAGTTTTGGGATATGGAGTATGGGGTATAGGGTATGGGGTTGCAAACTCTTTTTTTTGCATTCAAAGAGAGGGCACTTTGCAGAGCTATGTATGGAAGTTCTTGCAGGAGTTCGAAGGCTGCCAAAGTGCCTAGTAAAATTCCGATCCATATTGGGAAGAGAAAATTTTTTGAACCTATGAAAAAAAATCCTGCAAGGCAAAGAAAAGGCAGAGCTAGGGAAAATATCTCTGCAAAACAATATATTGAATAAACTTTTTTTCTTTTCCCCTCTTCAGCATTGCCAAGGCTTTCCCATGTTTGCGAAATTTTTTCAAAAATCCCCCAAGACTTTTTTTCTGCCATTCCATGCGCAACGGAAAGCGAAAATTCGCTTAAAGTCTCATTTGAAATTCCCCATTCTTCTGCGTGTTTTTTAATCAAAAAAAATGCGTACGCAGAAACAAAAATCATCAAAAACGATGCTGCTAAAAAACAAAGCGAATAATGCGGGTGAAAATAAGCCAAAACGCAAACGCTAATAATAAGAGAAACTATTCCCGCAAAAAGCGGAACTCCTGCGCGTGGCATCCAAGATTTGTATTCCTCGGCATCAGCGGATATTCTGGATAGCATTTCGCTTTCGGAAATGGCAGCTAATTTATACGGCACAAGAGGTTCTAGAGTTTTATACAAATGCAAACGAAATTTTTTGAGTTCCCTGAAAGCTAGAGAATGCGAAAATAATCTGTCTGCATAACGAAACGCTCCCCTTGAAAGCCCAAAAAATCTAACGCCGACTATTCCGAGTGACAAAGCCGCAAGCTCTGGCCGCTCTGCGGCAAGAGCGATTAAGTAACCAGCAATGCCCATTAGGGCAGCACTGGAAAACCAGCAGAGGATAGATAGGAGAATGGACATTTAAAAGGTAATATAGTAGTTTAATAGAGCCTTTCTATCTCGGCCACGGCTTCCTCATGCTCGCCTATCAATATATTTTGCAAAATGCTTTCTATTTTGCCGCCAACCTCGGCTGCCTGCGTCCATTCCTGCAAATCATTTGCGCCTTTATCAATGGCAACGTAATCAAAAGCAACAAGTGCCCTATTTAATTCGCTTAATTTGTTTTTCAGAGCCTCAAAATCCATGGAATTTTGAGATTTTTCTTTGCCGTGCGCTAAAATTGCCGCATTTATATTGTTCAAAAGAGTCTCCAAAGCTTGCAGGAATTGAGCGGTGTGCAATTCTATAAAAGCTAAATCTTTTTGCTTTCCCGCGATTTCCAACGCTTTTGCGGTTTTAGACAAATCGCTGGCTCCTATGCTTGCTGTTGT
>WRMM01000073.1 GCA_009777135.1 Candidatus Fibrimonadales bacterium | reverse complement strand
CCCAAAGCTTGGATTTTTTGCCTGTTATATATTCCGACAGGGGAGAGATTTACCCATATAATGCAAACGCTGCGGATTTGCCGGTGGTTGATGCAAAAGAACTTGGCGATGTAGCTTTGGCAACAAAATTTTTAATAGACATGAGAAAGAACGATGCCTTGCTTTATTCTAGAATTTCTCAATTGGTTCCAAGAGAAGCGGATAGGCAAATAATGGTGTTCTTCAATGACGTGGATTTTAGAACAAAATTTTCTTTGGACAGCGATTACTGGAAAACCGCTTTTAGGCATTACAGGCAGCTAACAAGAAATACGCAAGTTTTGAATATTGATTCAATAGATGTTTTGGATTTGCGTTTTAAACAAATGGCATACACAACCGAAAAAAAGGAGAGATCATAATGAGTGCTAAAAAAGCAAAACTCAATTTGGATTTTGGACACGGCGGAATTAGCATGAATTTCGCCAAGGCTTATGACATTCAGCCGCGCAATGGCATGGAGTGCGATTGGGATGCTGGAACATTCAGCTTCAATACCGAAGAATTTGAGGATTTTCCTGGTATTTCGCAATGCAGGATTGATGACGCCCGCATTAAGACCATAGCCGGGATTATCAACAGAACCATAAGCGACTGGCAAATGGAAACTGGCTACGACTTTGACCCTGTAATGGAAGTTAGCGTTTCTGCAAGTTTCTTTGATGTTTTGTCTTTTCCCTACAGCCTTGAATTTTCCGAGTTGAAAAATATTACGGAAGAGGATATTAAGAAAATAGAAGGCTGCAAAAAAACGGAAAAGATGTCGCAAATTCCCATTCCAGATGAGAAAATAAAAACTCTGATAAGCCCTTATTTTACATTCTTGACCGAAAAAGACATTGTTTCCAGAGCACCGGACCCTAGAAACAGAAAAACAAAAAGTCTGGGCTTTAACGCCTACTTTATAACCAAACATCCTGTGCTAACAAGGCTCTTGGAAGTTATGAAAGAAGAAGGCGATAAAATAAATGTTTTTTTATCTTGCGAAAAGGAATTCGATGCTCTTGCCAATAAAAAAGAAGCTGACGGCAAAACTGCGTTAATTCACATTACGGATTACATGTCTGAATTTTCTTTGTGGGACAATTCGGAACTTAAATATTTGAATAAAAAGGAAACGGGTTTAAGAGAGCTTAGAGAGGCTATTTGGCGGCTTTGCCTTTGCTATCATAAAATTCCAAGTTTAACGGAGCAAGATTTTGAGCTGACGCAAAATCCAGAGGAGATGCGAAGATTTCATAATATGGTGATGAATGCTGAAATTTCTGATGATTCCAAAGAACTTTTATCTGCGGACGATTGTTCGGATTTGCTTGAATATATATCCTGTATTTTGGAAAATGAAACCGAAGAAAGCATAAAGTACAGCAGGCTTGATTTGCCGGGCAAAAACAGAAGCAAAACCGGGCTTACAATCAGCAATTATGTTTTGTGCTATTTTGCCAGAGAAGCTGTTCGCAATTTGCTGCTTGGAATTAAACGGACTATTTGCAACGATGATTTTTGCAAACCCGAATCTGTGATTTTTGAATGCCCTTTGCCGTTGAAAGGAATAGAAAAACTGGCTAACGAGGTTTTTGAAATTCCTGTTCGCAGGGCAATTGTGAAATGGGATGGAGAAATTAGGGGTGATTTATCGTCTTCTGGGGTTGGGGCTTTGCAAAATTTGATTGCAAGCAACGTTGCAGAAAAAAAAAGAACCGAGACTTTTAAAACCTTATTTGGGAGAATATTCTCTAAGGCTTCTTAAATTTACTATTTTCATTTAACACGGAGGTTTAAATGACCATTGATGCAAACAAAATTATGCAAAACATACTTCGCAAAGAAGGGCTTGCCCAGTCGCCTGAGCCTCTAATCCAAATAGAGACATTTGGCAAGGCGGAGCATGAGCCTTTGATAGAAAGCGCGGGCGAAACTTTTGGAAAGCCCATATCCGTGTGTTTTGCGGGTGTTGGAACCTGCGGCGTAAATGTTTTGATGAGTTTGAAATCGCAAAACGCAACAGATGAGATGGTGGAGTTTTTAGGCATAAATTCGGATGGCGGTTCCATAAGAGAGCTTGAGAAAAACGGGTTTACAAACAATATTCCATTGAGCATGGGAGATTCCTATTATTTAGGCGCGGGCGGAGATTTGGAAGCAGCGAAAGACCTAGGCAAAAAATACTACGACGAATTTGAGAGGCGTTTCAAAGGCATGGATTTGGTGCTGGTTGTAACGGGCATGGGCGGCGGCACAGGCACGGGAGTTGCTCCTATTGTTGCAAAGGCGGCAAAAGAAGTTCAAAGCACAAAAAAGAATGCATTGACCATAGGCGTTGCCACAATGCCATCCGGAATAGAATACGATAGGCGCGAAATTGCAATGCAGGGCGTGGAAGAACTGAGAAAATATGTGGACGCTCTAATTATTTTTGACCAAATAAACATACCGGAGGTTTTAGATCAAGAAAACGCCTCTATGGACCAGGCAGATGAATTGATAGATTCTCGGTTTCAGATAGTGCTGCAATCCATAATGGATACGGTGACAAAGTACACAAAGCGAAACATAGATTTTGCAGATGTTTGCTCAACGCTCAAATCCAGCGGTGATGCTATTATCACAACGGTTGAGGCGGCGGCTGATAATGTGGAAGAGATAAAAAAAGAGCTTGCCAGAGCATTGAGCGATAAGCTGCTCTTAGAGCATTCCAATAAAATAGCTTCAAGGCTAATGATATACCAGTTTTACGAACGCGGATATTCCGCAGTGGCGCATTACGAGGTTGTCAGCGAAATTCAGAAGCTTTTCAATTTTACAAAAGTGGATGGTTATTACCGCTGTGTTTTGGATAGTCCTCTTGAAGGTGTGGCACCGTTCTTGAAAATAGGCCATGGCGAAGGAGAAGAGTACAAAGGAAGAACAAAAGTAATAGTTATGGCTGCTGGTTTTGTGGATAAATCACCTGTGATAGCAGAACCTCCTCCGCTTAAAGTTACATCTAAAGTTACTGCTTTGAATCCTGCAGTGCCGCCAGAGCTAGCTGAAACTAAAATTCTTCCCATGCAGCCGGCAAGCACAGTAGGCACATCAAGCACTGCAAGCACAGCAATTGCGGATATTCCATGGCCAGAAGAGAAAATTCAATTGGAGCTGCCCAAAGCGACTTCTGTTAGAGAATTGATGGATAGAGGGTTTTCATTGTGAATAAAAAGGCTCTTCATCTCTACAATACAGCAAGTCGCTCCAAGGAGCTTTTCACTTTACCGCAGGATGTTCCCGAAGTTAGAATGTATGCCTGTGGACCAACGGTTTATCATTACGCTCATATAGGCAATTTGCGCACTTATCTGTTTGAGGATTTGCTTCGCAGAAGCCTTGAGTATTTTGGTTTTAAAGTTCGCCATGTTGTGAACATTACGGATGTGGGGCACTTGGCAAGCGATGAGGATGATGGCGAAGATAAAATGGAAATTGGCGCGGAGCGGACTGGCAAAAGCGTTTGGGAAATAGCAGAGTTTTACGCAAAAAAATTCAAGGAAGATTTGGAGCTTTTAAACATATTGCCTCCTACTGTCTGGTGCAAGGCAACAGACCATATAAAAGAGCAGATTGAGCTGATAAAGGAACTGGAAAAAAAAGGCTATACTTACCGCACAAGCGATGGCATTTATTTTGATTCGCTAAAGTTTCCTAAGTATGCGGATTTTGCCCGTTTGGATATTGCAGGTTTAAAAAGCGGGGCGCGCATAGATTTGGGAGAAAAGAAATTTGCAACGGATTTTGCTTTGTGGAAATTCAGCCCAACGGATAAGAAAAGAGCTATGGAGTGGGAAAGCCCTTGGGGGGTTGGTTTTCCGGGCTGGCATATAGAATGTTCTGCAATGGCGATGGCGCATCTTGGAGAAACGCTGGATATTCATTGCGGCGGCACAGACCATATTCGCGTTCATCACACAAACGAAATAGCTCAAAGCGAATGCGCAACAGGAAAGCAATATTCTAGGTTTTGGATGCATGGCGAATTTTTGAGGGCAAGCAGTTCCGAGAAAATGAGCAAGAGCAGCGGCGAATTTTTAACTCTTGATACTTTAATAGAAAAAGGATTTGACCCCCTTGCCTACAGGCTTTTCTCTTTAACAAGCCACTACCGCAATTATTTGAACTTTAGCTGGGATGCAGTGGAAAATGCGCAGATTTCGTTAAATTCCTTGCGGAAAAAAACCGAAGCATTTATTGGTTTGGAAGGCGAAATTAAAAGCGTGGATGCTCGCATGTGGAGTTCAAAATTCAGCGCCTGCATAGGGGATGATTTAAATTCTTCTGCAGCCATAGGCGTTTTGAATTTGATGTTTTCAGATACTTTGCTGCCAGTCGGTGAAAAAGCGGCTCTTATAAGAGAATTTGACAGCGTTCTTGGGCTTAATTTGCTAAAGGCGCCTGAAAAGGCAAAGCATTCTGCGGAGGAGATTGAAAAAGCGGAAGCATTGATAAAAGAGCGAAACGCAGCCCGCTCAGCCAAAGACTTTGCGGAGAGCGATCGTTTGCGAGATGTTTTGCTAGACATGGGCGTTATTGTTAAAGACAGCAAAGACGGCACTATTTGGGAATGGAAATGATAGAGAGGCTAAGGGGAATTTTAGTTCAAAAAACTCCGCTTTTGGCTGTGGTTGAGTGCGGGGGAGTTGGCTATGGCGTTAATGTAAGCGCGCGCACAGGCGAAACGCTCCCGAGCGAAGGCGCAGAAGTAACTTTGCTAACCCATTTGGCAGTGCGCGAAGACGCTTTGACTATTTTCGGTTTTTTAGATCTTCAAGAAAAAGAACTTTTTCTGAATATGATAGATGTAACTGGCATTGGGCCAAAGATGGCGCAGAGAATTTTAAGCTCTATTTCGCCAAGCGATTTTCTTTCTTTGATTGCAACGGAAAATACCGCTGGTCTTTCAAAGATAAAGGGCATTGGCAAAAAGACGGCTGAATTGCTTGTGTTAGCATTAAAAGACAAGGCTCTTTCTATTTCTGCCATAGCGGGCGAAAATTCTTCCATGCTTTTGCCTCTCGCTGAGCAAGAAGCAATACTCGCTTTGCATACCTTGGGCGTAAAAGACCCGGGCGCAAAAAAAGCTGTGGAAAAAGCCGCAGAAACCTTGGGCCGCGGCGCGGATTCTGGAAAGTTAATTGCAGAAGCCTTGCGGCATTTGTAATATTTTATTGCGAGGTTACTACTGAAAATTCTGCAGTTCTTGCAGAATGCCAAATAAATTATTTCCTATTCTGTATCTCTTTTCAATGTTATCATAAAAATAACGCATCTCTGCCTGCGTGTCTTGGTTTAGCTCTTCTATGTTGGAGAGCAGATGCTGCACCACAACATCGGATTTGCTTTCATTTGCAAAAGCCTGTATTCTTATATTCGTTTCTAGGTGGCTTGTTATGTACTTAACGCTTGAAACCTGTTCTTCCAAAAAGTAAACCAGCACAACTTCTTCTTGCAAAATTCCCCAGCGATGGTCTTTAGAGTAAGGCTCTATTTTTGTGGATTTGCTGCTGTAAACCGCAGACTTAGCATAAGACAGGCATACGTCCAAAAGTTCCCTAAACTCATAAAGCTCCGGCAGCAGCTCCTGCTCGCTGGGCGGATTTTCAGAATCAACGGATTTCCTGATTTTTCTGAATTGGTAGTTGGATTTTTCGTAGTACAAGTTGCGCATTTGGCGGTTATAGGTGCGGTTGCGCATAACTTGCTGCGAAGGGGGAACGTGAATTTTAACAGTTTTTTTCATAGCACCGTCACTTTGCGAATTCCAACAATCGCCTGCAGCGATTGTTCGATGTTTTTTATTTGAGCAGAATTAAAAACAAGTAAATCTACCCTGCCTTTGACCCGCTCTTCCTTGTTCTCAAAAATAGTTTTTTTTACAATCGCATTATGCTTTGCAATGGAATTGAAAATATCTTTTTCTATTGCCACCCTGTCTTCAGCTTCTATGCGCAAAATGCATTTTCGCTCTCGTTTTGCGTTTTCCGGGGTTTCCCATTGCAAGGCAAGCCTTTGTTCTTGCGGAATTTTGCTCAAAATTTTGCAATCCTCCTTGTGAATCTCTATTCCCTTGCCGCTTTTCAAAATTCCCTTTACCGGAGTTCCTGGAACAGGGTTGCAGCAGGAGGCATAATTCAGCAAAAACCTTTCGTTGTGGCCTATGATTATGGGATTGTCTTCATCGCTTGAGCTGAATAAAAGCTTGAGTTTTGACCAGCCTTGAGAATGGTCGGAATATTGTTTTAAAAAAACAAAAATATCTTTGAGCGGAATTTCGCCTTTGCCCAAGCTTTCATAAAAAGAATTCATGTTTTGCGCATTAAATGCCTTGCAAATATCGTAATCGCCAGGGAAATTTTCTTTTGATATTTTTAAGTAATGCAATTCCTTTTGCCAAATCTTTTTCCCTAAAATCACAGATTGCGCAGCTACTGCTTTTCGCAGCCAATGTCTTATGGAATTTTGCGCTTTTTGAGTTTTGGCCATGGAGAGCCATGTTTCTTGCGGCTCCTGAGAATCGCTTTGCAAAATTTGAATTGTTTCGCCAATGGGAATATGAGCGTCTATGCTTAAAACCTTGCCGGCAACACGCGCACCCAAGCAGCGTATCCCCAAATCGGTGTGCACTGCAAAGGCAAAATCCAAAATAGTGGAACCTAGCGGCAGCGAGATTTTTTTTCCTTGCGGGGTCCAGGCATAAGAGTCTTCGGGCAAAAGGCTTTCGTGCAAAAACCCCAAAAATTCCGTTGAGTTTGGAATTTCGTTTTGCATTTTTGTTATTGCGTTCACCCAGTCCATGTTTTTTTCAAGTTCTTCTTTTTTCAAATTGAACTTGTATGCCCAGTGAGCGGCCATGCCGTATTCTGCGGTTTCGTTCATGTCTTTGGTTCTTATTTGAACCTCAACGAGTTTTCCGTAGGGGCCTATAACCGTTGTATGCAGGCTTTGATACAAGTTTGGCTTTGGAATAGCTATATAGTCCTTGAAGCGGCTATACAGCGGCATCCACAGATTATGCACATAGCCAAGAGCTACATAGCAATCCGCAATTTGATTAACTATAATTCTTATGGCAAAAATATCGTAAAGTTCATCTATTTTGCAGCCTCTGGCTGTCATTTTTTCGTGTATGCTATAGATATGCTTTGAACGGCCTCTTATATCGCAGTCCAATTGCTCCAAGTTCATTTTTATGTTTAACGGAAAAATTATTGATTGTATGTAATCTTCTCTTTCTTTGCTGGTTAGTTCCAAATGGCTTTCTATTGCGGCATATTCTTCCGGATGCAGATATTTGAAGGCTAAATCTTCCAGCTCAAATTTGAATGAGTAAAGCCCAAGGCGGTGCGCAAGCGGAGCGTAAAAATCAAGAGTTTCTTCGCTTATGGCTTTTTGCCTCTCTAGCGCAAGGTATTGCAGGGAATGCATGTTATCCAAGCGGTCTGCTAGTTTTATGGCTATAATCTGCGGGCGTTTTGAGACGTATGCCAAGAATTTCTTAAAGGTTTTGGCGGTGCGGTCTATTCCTTTCTGTATATCGGATATTTTGGTCACGCTATCCACCATTTCTGCTACTTCCGTTCCGAATTTTTCCTTTATTTCTTCGGTTGAATATTTTGTGTCTTCTACCACGTCGTGCAGAAGCCCTGCGACTATTACCGTGGTATCCATCCTCAAACTTGCCAAGGTTTTTGCCACTTCTATAGGATGCCTTATATATGGCGCTCCGCTTTTGCGCATCTGCCCTTTGTGAGCCTCTATTACAAAAGCCAGAGTTTTTATTAACAGCCCTTTATCCAGTTTTGGATTTATGTCTATAAGAGATAGCGCTGTATCTTCGGGGTTCATGGAAATGAATTTAGAAAATTAATATCGCAAATCTATTTTGCCCGCTGTAATCTTTTATTGTTTCTGCAAATTTTAAACCAGCAAAACTTTCATTCTGTAGGATTTTTTCCTGACCGCTTGCTATTTCTAGAATTACGGGAGCGTTTGGTTTTAAATAATTTGCACAGGTGTTGAGCAATTTGCGAATTAATTCCAAGCCATCCGCTCCGCCGAAAAGCGCAAGATGAGGGTCGCCGTTTAGAACCTCAGGCTGCAAGGCAGAGGCATCTGCAAGCGGTATGTAGGGCAAATTTGCAAGCAAAGCATCAAATTTAG
>WRMM01000072.1 GCA_009777135.1 Candidatus Fibrimonadales bacterium | reverse complement strand
TCCCTCTGCCTCAAGCTTATCAAAACAAGGTTGTTTTTTGGAAGCTGTGACTTTTTTCACTAAAAACCTTGTTTTTTTCAAAATTTTTCTATATTATCCCTTTCTATGAGCCTATTTGATAAAATTCTTAATAAAATGTTTGGCACGCCGCATGCGAGAAAAGTTAAACGCTTGCAGCCAACGCTTGATGCTATTGCCGCAAAACTGGCAGAATCCCAAAAATTGCACGATACGGAACTTGCGGCAAAAACCGCAGAATTCAAGGAACGCTTAAAGAACGGCGAAACTTTGGAAGATATAAAGGTTGATGCCTTTGCCGCCAGCCAAGAAGCCTGCGACAGACGGCTCGGCATTTTTAATGTTTTTGACCCCCAGCATGAATTTGATTTTTCAAAATTAACAGAAGCGCGGCAAAGAGAGGCTGAGGCGGCAAAGGAACTTTTAGCAAGCGAAACTCCGGAATGGGAGATTCATCTTTCAGCGGAATTTTACGCAGAAATCAGAGAAATGTATCCCGAATCAGTTAAGCCTTTCAGAATGATGCCCTTTCCTGTGCAAATAATTGGCGGCTTGATTTTGCATGAGGGCGCAATCGCAGAAATGGCAACGGGCGAAGGAAAAACGCTTGCAGCCGCTTGCCCTGTTTATTTAAACGCTCTTTCTGGCGATGGCGTTCACGTGGTAACCGTAAACGATTATTTGGCTGGCCGCGATGCCAAAAACATGGGCAGGGTTTATAAATTTCTTGGCTTGCAGGTAGGCTTGATAATCCATGGATTAAGCTCTGAGCAACGCAGAGAAAGCTACAGCTCCGATGTTGTTTATGGAACAAACAACGAATTTGGCTTTGACTATCTGCGCGACAACATGGCAATCCAAAAAGAAGATTTGGTGCAAAGAGTTCTAAATTTCTGCATAATTGACGAAGTGGATTCTATTTTGATAGATGAGGCGCGCACTCCCTTGATAATTTCAGGAGCGGCAGAAGATGCAACCGAAAAATACCGCAAAGCAAACGACTTGGTAAAACGCCTTAAAAGAGAAGAAGACTATACCATAGACGAAAAACACAAAAATGTGCAAATCACCGAAAAAGGCGTAAATAAAATTGAGTCCCTGATGGGCATCAAAGGGCTTTACGGCGAACACGCAGACTGGGTGCATTATATTTTGCAGGCAATAAAAGCGCACAACGTCTTTGTAAAAGATGTGGACTACATTGTCAGAGACAGCGAAATTATAATTGTTGATGAGAACACGGGGCGCTTGATGGAAGGGCGTCGCTATTCGGAAGGCATTCACCAGTCCATTGAAGCAAAAGAAAATGTGCAAATTCGCAGAGAGAACCAAACCCTTGCAACAATCACGTTCCAAAATCTGTTCCGCATGTACAAAAAACTCTCCGGCATGACAGGAACTGCAGAAACCGAAGCTACGGAATTTTTGAAGATTTACAATATGCCAACATGGGTTATACCCACGCACAAGCCCTGCATTCGCAACGACCAGCAAGACCAGATTTACAAAACAGCGGATGCAAAGTGGAAAGCTATAATAGCAGACATCAAAGACCGCAACACAAAAGGCCAGCCAATTTTGGTGGGAACAATATCCGTTGAAAAATCGGAAAAACTTTCTAAAATGCTTCGCATAGAGGGTATTCCCCACGATGTTTTGAATGCAAAAAATCACGGACGAGAAGCGGAAATCATTCAGTTCGCAGGGCACAAGGGAAAAGTAACCGTTGCAACCAACATGGCAGGCCGCGGAACAGACATTGCTCTTGGTCCTGGCGTTATTGCCCTTGGAGGCTTGCACGTTCTTGGCACGGAAAGGCACGAAAGCCGCCGCATAGACAACCAGCTGAGAGGCCGCTCCGGCAGGCAGGGAGACCCAGGATCTTCGCAATATTACCTATCGCTAGACGATGATTTGATGCGAATTTTTGGCGGAGACAATGTCCGAAAAATCATGGACAGGTTCGGGTTCAAAGACGATGATGTGATAGAGCATCCATGGGTAACAAAGAGCGTTCGCAATGCTCAAAAGAGAATTGAAGGGCAAAACTTTGACGCTCGCAAACACCTGCTTGACTACGATAACGTGATGAACGACCAAAGAAAGGTTATCTACTCTTTGCGTCGCAGCATTTTGATGGGCGAAGACATAAAATCAGAGATTTCAAACCGCTTGGAAGATGCCGCCGACATTAAGGTGAGCAAATATGTTGCTCCAAATTCTTATCCGGAAAGCTGGGATATGGAAGGGCTTAAAACCGATTTGCAACGCAGCATGGGTTTTGAATATAATCCAGACCCGGAGCACTTGGCTAACATGAATGCCGAGCAAATTTTGGACGAAATTATTAAACTTCACAATGAACGCTACGAAAAAATAGGAACCATGCTTCCACCAGAAGAGCTTGCCCGCTTTGAGCGAACCGTTCTTTTGCATTGCATAGACACCCAATGGAAAGAGCATCTTTACGGAATGGACCATTTGCGAGACGCAACCCGCTTTCATGGCTATGCGCAAAGAGACCCGCTTATAGTGTACAAGGCTGAGGGTTTCAAAATGTTCCAAGGCTGTTTGGAAAACATAGCTTCAAATACCATTATGGGAATTTTGAATGTAAAAGTAGAAGTAAACGGACAGTCAATTCCTTTGGCTATGGTTCCTGCTCAAAAAAAGCCATCAATGACTTTTGAGAACAGAGGCAGCGAAATTCTCCCTAATCGCCCGCCTGCTCAGCAAAAACCAGCTCAGATTGTAAATCAAATGCCAAAAGTAGGCCGCAACGACCCTTGCCCCTGCGGAAGCGGAAAAAAGTACAAGCAATGCCATGGGGGGTAACTTTGAATTTGCTATATTCCTCCAATGCCTGCTAAAATAAATAACAAAATTTTAATAATGGACGACTCTTTGGCTCTGCTGAAAATTATGAGCCAAACGCTTCGTCAAAATGGCTATGAAGTTGAAACCGCAGTTAATGGCGTTATTGGTTTGCAAAAAATTGAAACATTTCACCCCAAGCTTGCAATAATAGACATTATGATGCCAGAAATGGATGGCTACGAAGCTGCCAAAAAAATAAAAAACAACTATCCAGATACCAATATAGTGATATTTTCCGCCCAGCCAGCTGCTGTTGTAGAAAAACAAGCCTTTGCTGCAGGAGCTGATTTATTTTTGCAAAAACCTGTTAGAGAGCCTATTCTGCTTGGCATAGCTAAAAAATACACTGTCACTGATGTTGCCGAAGGTGATGAAGAAAAGGAAACAACCTTGCATTATGAAGCTGATCAGCCCTATATTGTGCATATTAGAACTTGTTATTTTTGCGGCTGCAACAACGTAAACTTTTTTGTGCCACGCCCCGAAGCTTATGAAGAATCTTGGGAGAGCGGCTTATTCCCCAAATACACTGCAAAAGAAGGATTTTTGAAATGGGATTTTATGCGCACAATGGTTGGCGTTTGCCCAAGCTGTCTGTTTGCCTCTTATGATATAAATGATTTTGCAATAGACCCAAGGCACACTAGTTTTCCATACAGCGGCGATGCAAAGCGCATTCTTTCCAGAGGAATAGCCGCGCGAAAAAAAATGATTGGCGTTGAAAACACAGATACCATATTCTCCAATCCCAACCGCCCCATACAAAGAGTTATAGAATCTTTCTTGTTAGCGGAAAAAGGCGGAAACGGCCTTGTTATAGGCGATAAAGACGGAGTTTACTGCGATATTGGCTATTACACAACCATGTATGCTGTGCTGAAATACGCTCAAAATCAAGATAAAATTGAATATCAAAACAATTTGCGAGAATCCATTGAGCTGTTTTCAAATCAGCTGAAAATTCAAAGCACATCCAGAATTACAAGGGCAAAAACATATTATTTTTTAATAGCCTTGAATATGGCAACCGGAGCTTCCATTCGGGCAAATGAATTGAAGCAAGACCTTGAAAACTTTTACCGCAAAACAGGCGGCGCTTCTGACGCCTCCTACGAAGAGAGAATCTGGAACGAAAGGCTTCTGTATATCTGGAAAGAAGGAGTTAACCCAGACAAAATCAGAGAACTTTGGTAACTACATTCCAGGGATTTTCAAGCCCTTGGTTATGGCTCCAACGCTTTCTTGATAAGCTTCGTCTTTTTTGGCAACCGCCTCGTTAAAAGCCGCCATAAGAAGGTCTTCCAAAGCTTCTACATCGCTTGGATCCACAGCGGATTCGGCAATTTTCAGGTCAGTAGCCACGCCGTTTCCGTTTAAGGTGATTTTAACAGCCCCGCCGCCAGCTTCTGCGCTATAGCTCTGGCTCTGCAAGCTCTCCTGAGTCTTCTTCATCTGGGTTTGCATTTTCTGCATCGAGCGAATCATCTGCTGCATGTCCATTTTGAGTCTCCTTTTTGTTTTGTGTTTCGCCGACAAATTTTGTGCCAGCAAGTTTTAATCCCATATATTTTACAAAATCCGCAAAATGAGGATTTTCTTTCAAGTCTTTTTCAAATGGCGAGCTGGAAGGCTCCGACTGAGGCAGCGGCTGTGGTGGTGGCGGAGGCGGAGGCGGAGGCGGTGGAGGAGGTTGAACTGGAGCTGCTGGCTGCGGAATTGGTGCTGATTTTTTTTTGGTTTTCCTCTTTTTGAGGAGCAGTAGGAGCAACGGGAGCATTTTGGAATTTTTCCAAAGCCTCTTTGATATTAGCCACTCTGTCTAGCCATGCGATTTTTGAAAATTCCGCTTCTGCAAGCAAACGAGGGTTCAAACCGTATTTTGCGGAACACTTTAAGCTAAGCTCCGTTATAATTTTTGCAATTCGCAAAATATCGCCCTGCTCAAATGTTGGAGCCAAAGCTTTGAGGCTATCCAAACTTCCCTGCGATATTTCCAGCTGCTCGGCAGACAGCCCAACTTTGGCGTAGAGAAAATTGCGCAAAAATCTTATAAAGCCATCCAAAAACATCTGCACTTCCACGCCCGATGCCATAGCTTTTTCCAAAACCGCAAAACTGCCCTTTGCATCGTGCGCTTCAAAAGCCTGAACAAGCTCAAAGTAAAGCGCATTAGACGGAATGCCAAGCGCATTTTGCACAGATTCCGCAGTTATTGTTTTTCCGCTATACGCAAAAACCTCGTCAAAAATCGTGAGCGAATCGCGCATGGAGCCATCTGCTTTTTCCGAGATTATGGAGAGCGCTTCTTGCTCTGCGTTTATGCCTTCTTGTTCGCATATAAAAGCAAGCCTTTTTGAGATTTGCATTGGCGAAAGCCTTTTGAAATCAAAGCGGAGCACTCTGGATAAAATTGTAGCTGGAACTTTATTTACTTCTGTTGTGGCTAAAATGAATATTAAATATGATGGAGGTTCTTCCAAAGTTTTCAGCATGGAGCTCCAAGCTTTTGAAGACAAGGCATGAACTTCGTCTATTATCAAAGCCTTGTATTTGCTGCTCATTGGCGGATATTGCGTTCCTTCAAGAAGTTCGCGCATTTCGTCCACGCCGCTATTGCTGGCTGCATCAAATTCTGAAACATCCATGGAAGAGCCTGCGGCTATGGCTTTGCAGCTTTCGCATTCTCCGCAGGGTTTATTTTCGCTTTCGCAATTGAGCATTGCCGCCAAAATCCGCGCAGAGGTGGTTTTGCCAACTCCCCTTGTGCCTGTAAACAAGAACGCATGGTGGATATTGCCTGTATTTATTGCATTTTTCAAAGTTTGCGCAATATGCTCCTGCCCGACCATCTCATCAAAAGACCGAGGCCGCCATTTCCGAGCCATTGCAATATAGGACATGGGGGGAATATAGTAAATTAAGTCAAACTTAATGCTCTGGAACATGGAACAAGCGACATGTGGAGCTACATTGGTTGGGATATGGGACATGATTATTTAAAAATCATATCCCAAATAACGTAGATTTGCACATCGCTTGTCCCTTGTTCCAAGCAAGTAAATCAGCGATTACTATACTTATTTTGGCAAATTCTGGTCTTTTTTGCATTTTTAAAATTTTTTTTGCTGCGAAAAGCGTCTAAGGGAATAGAAGAACCTTAAAAGGAGGCAATATATGGATTCTAAAAAAAATCCGCTTTGGAAAATGGCGCTTATGGCTTCGCCAGATTCGTTTGGGTCAATACCGGCTAATTTTACTCTTCCTCTTCATCCAAAGGAGGCGGAGCTGGTGGAGCAGCAGGAGCAGAAACAGCAGGCTGATTCGGGAATGCGCCGTGAAGACGGCTATTGAGTTCTGTTAAGAGCCTCGTTGCCAAGGTTTTCAAAACACTTATCCTCTGCTCTGCGGGCATAGGCTTGGTTTGGCATTCAAGCACTCCGCAATAGCTTGTGAGCCAAGAGGTGTCTGCTTGGATGGTTCCCCTGAGCGAGTCGGAGCTGCTCAGCAAAAGGCTGTAATCTGCTTTGATTGAAACTTCGCGCTCGCCCCAAAAAAATAAAATTCCAGCTCTGCTATGCTTGTCTTTTGCGTTTTGAAAATTCAAATTCAAAACAAAAGGCTCTGGCACCTGCAAAATCTTTTTGCTTTCGCTGTCAATAAAAACGGCTATTTCAGCGTTTCCTGCGGGATTTACGTTTATAGCGGCTTTTGCAAAACTTGCAACGAGCAACACTGCCATCGCAAATTTTGTAGATTTGAATGCAAAAGGAGTTTCTTTGAAAAAGTTAAGCATATCGGTGAAAATAGTAATTTGTCTTGGGCTTGCATTGCTAACCCTCTCTTGCTCGGCATCTAAAAAATGGAAAGCGGCAAATATACTGAAACAATGCGAATTTTCATTTGAAAATGCAAACATAGATGGCTTTAAAGGCGATTCTATTAAATTCAGCGTGTTTTTGAATGTTAATAACAAAGGCAAAGATTCGCTTTTTGCGCAAAGCCTTAGCGGAACTTTTTACCTTGATTCGCTTTTTGAAGTCCCCTTTGCCCTGCAAAACCCCGTGTGGCTCTCGCCCGGAAACAACCAGCTAAGCTTTTCTGGCGCTATTCAGCTAAATTTGTTCAAAATTATGGCTTTGCCAGGCGTGGAAACCTTCACTCTGCAAGGAAATGCCCTTATCGCTTTGAAACCCGAGCAAAAAGCCACCGACATGAGTTTTAGCCAAACCCATGATATTCCGCGCGATTTTATGGAAAATCAGATTAAAAAGCTATTGAAGCTGGATTAATTTACTAAGTTATATTTTCGTATATGTGTAAACTCCGCATTACGTTGTTTTTTGTTTTAGCCGCCTTTTCTGCGACATGGGCGCAGTGTCCGAATTTTGATATTTTTGCAAATGGAACTCGCCTAGACAACTGTGATAACCCCACCGCAACCGCAATGTATGGAGACCCTTTCACGCTTTCCATCGCCCCTGCTAACGGAGATATTATATGGATTGGCGGCGAGCATATATTGAGCATTGAAGCTGTTTTGGAGCCTATTTTCAAAAATACAGCTCAAATCCTAACATATACTGTAACAAGAAATGGGATTTCAAGAACTATAAACGTCGCTTTAACTCAACGCCCAAGCTACACAGTTTCTTTTAACCCGCTTGGCGGAACTCCCACGCCTGCAAACCAAAGCGTGCTAAAAGACAGCCTTGCCACAGAACCTGCGGAAATTTTAACAAGAACAGGGTACAATTTCAAAGGCTGGGATTTTAATTTTAGCACCCCTATTACTAACCACACCGTAATTAACGCTATATGGGAAATTATTGCCTATACCGTAAATTTTGAAACCGGCGCAGGCAACGCAGTTGCAAGCCAAAAAGTAAATCACGGCGCAATGATAGTATCACCGCCTCCGCCAACACGCACTGGCTATGATTTTGAATATTGGGAGCTAGGTGGCGTTGCATACACTTTTACCACGCCTGTTACAGCAAACATAACGCTCACGGCAAAATGGAAACCCAAAATACAAACAGTTGAATTTGCAACAGAAAACGAAATTTTCGTTACGCAGTTCGTGGAATACAACGCAACAGCCACTGTGCCAATCACATCTCCGACACCGCCCGAGAACTATGAATTTGACTACTGGGCACTAGGCAATTCGCAATACAATTTCAACACACCCATAACTCAAAACATCATCCTAACCGCAAAATGGAAACCCAAACAATTCACGCTCATTTTTGATGCTCAAGGCGGCACTGTTAGCCCCACAAGCAAAACAGTAACGTATGGCGAACCTGTTGGTTTGCTGCCCACGCCAGCAAGATACGCTTTTGAATTTAAAGGCTGGTT
>WRMM01000071.1 GCA_009777135.1 Candidatus Fibrimonadales bacterium | reverse complement strand
TTACAGCAGAAAAATAGAAAAATATCTCATGCTCACTCCCACTCAATAGTAGCGGGCGGTTTGTTTGTAATGTCATAAAACAGCGCGCCCAAACCTGCAGCCTTTAGCTTTGGCCATAGCGAGTTTTTCAGCAAGCCTTGGTCTATTTTTGCAAAGCTGGCGGTCATTGCGTCTATGCTGTTTACAGGGCGTATAACTATGCAGGGTTTGCCAGCCGTTTTGAGCGGCAGCAGCACAACGGGCATTTGCCATATTTTATTGTATAAATCGTTTTCTTGCAAAAACTTCAAGCAAATATCGTCAAAGAGCCTCAGCGTATCAAGGGTTTCTTTTGCGCAATACTGCTCAACTGCCTCAAAAGCTTCATTTGCTGCGCGCTCCACAAGCCATACGGCGCGATTGTCAACGCTTTGTTTTTCCAATTCTTCCCAAGGCAAATCGCCTTCTATCAGCAATGGCTGGCCATAAGTTCTTGCGTTGTTTTTGATGCCCACGCTTTTTATGGGCAAAAATTTCGGCTCATTGCCAACAGGTTTTCCATCGCAGCACAAAAGCCGCACTCCAAGACCCGGTCCTGGGAATGGATGGCGCCAAACAAGCTCTCTGGGTATGCCGAGTTCTTCGCCAAGAATTCGCACCTCATTTTTATACAAAGATGCCAAAGGCTCCAAAAGCATGCCCTTTTCTTGCAAATCCAAAACGCCTTGAACGCGGTTGTGATGGGTTTTAATTGTATCGGTATTTTTTATGTTGCCGCTTTCAATAATGTCTGGATAAATTGTGCCTTGAGCTAGCATCCATTCGCTTGTGCTTAGCGAAAGCCTTTGCATTTCGCGGCTGGCAACTTTAAGAAAAACCTCGCCTATAATATTTCGCTTTTTCTCAGGTTCAGCAACGCCTTGCAATGCGGTTAAAAATTCTTCGCTAGCATCGCAAATTTGCAAATTGTTAATGCCTTCTTTTTGCAAAAAATCCATTATTTGCCTGCTTTCGTTGAGCCTCATCAAGCCATGGTCCACATGCAGCCCCAAAACCCTTTCACTGCCCAAAACCTTATTCAAAAGCACAAAAAGCACCGTAGAATCCACGCCGCCGGAAACCAGCAGAAACACTTTTTTATTTCCTGCTTCTTTAAGAATTTTTTCGCTTATTTGCGACAAGTTTTTAATCATTGGGGTAATTTAGAAATCAACGCTACCACCTGCTCCGCTCCGAGATTCTTTAAACCTAGCTTGGTCAAAATTTTGCTCAAAACGCTGTTGTTTACAAATTCCAGGGATTTTATCAAAATACCTTCTTTTTTGCAAAGGCTGGTGAAATCGCTCAGGGTGAAAAGATGGATGTTTGGGGTGTTGTGCCACTCGTAAGGCAAAAGCTTGTTTTTGGGCATGTGGCCACTAAAGGCTATGGCGCTGCGCACCCTCCAGTTTCCAAAATTCGGGAAAGTTACAATGGCTTGCCTGCCTATGCGCAGAATTTCAAGCAGAACATCTCTGGGGTTTTGCGTTTCTTGAAGCGTTCTGTTGAAAACCACAAAATCAAAACTATTGTCTGCTATATGCGAAAGCCCTTCCTTGTCCAAGTCTTTTTGAATAACAGGAACATTAAAATCCAAACAATGCAGAACGCTGCTAAACGACCGGTCAAAGCCAACGCCCGTTGCTTTTTTTGCTCGCCACAGCGCATGGAGCAGGCAGCCGTCTCCGCAGCCTATATCTAAAACGCTTGCTCCTTGCGGTATGTGCGCAGAAACCCTGTTTATATCTTCTGTGCTGTCAAATGCAGGGTGCTCGTAATTTTCATTGCGAGTTTCAACTACTCGCACATCCAAAAAACGTGAGAGCAAATCACCCAAATCTTTTACTTCAAGCAAAAAACCATCGTGGCCTAAATTAGTGTTTAGCTCCACGCTACTCACAATCTTTTTTTTGTTCAAAAGCGCAAAAGCCAGCTTATAAGATTCTTCTGGCGTAAATAGCCAGTCGCTGCTCAAATGAACGCATAAAAATTCTGCCTTGGCATTAGACACGGTTTTTTCCAAAGAACCGTATTTTTTTTCCAAATTAAAATTATCCATAGCCCAGGTTAAATTCAAATAGCTGTTTGCATCAAAGCGTTTAACAAATTTTTCGCTTTGGTGGTTCAGATAATTTTCAAGGGCATAGCCTGTGTAAAAATTTTCTGGGTTGCTTGGCAAATGCTCGGCGTCATCAAAGCGATTTCTCATGGATTCTGCGGAAAGATAGGTGATGTTTGCCATCATTCTGGCATTGGCAAGGCCTTTTTTCTCATCGTCTAAAATTATTTTGCGTCCAACGATTTCAAAACCGAGAGCTTGCGCAGAAAGCCTTGTTCCGCTGGCTATTACAACGCATCTCTGAACAAAATCCGGATATTCGAGCGCCCAGACAAGCGCTTGGAAACCGCCCATTGAGCCGCCTATAACAGCAAAGAAACTTTTTATTTCCAAATGGTCTGCCAGTTTTTTTTGCGCATTTACCATATCGCCTATGGTTATGCGCGGGAATTTTGAGCCGTAGGGTTCGCCTGTGCGCGGGTCTATGGAAGCTGGTCCGGTTGTTCCTTTGCAGCCGCCTAGTATATTGCTGCAAACCACAAAAAATATGTCTGTGTTTATTGCTTTGCCTGGGCCTATAATCGCATCCCACCAGCCAATGGATTTAGGATTGTTTTCTTCATGCAAGCCTGCAGCATGGGCATCCATGGTAAGCGGGCTGCAAATCCAGATAACCGGAGCCGCTCCGCCCTTAAAATCGCCATAAGTTTCGTAGCGAATCCTTAATTCTGGCAAAACTTCGCCGTTTTCCAATGCAAAACCCTGCTCCGAGCGGAAAATAAAATCCTGCTCAGGCACAACGCCGAGTTTTTTGTTATTATTTGCACTCATTTTTCAATGGTTAATATAAAAATTCTATTTTCTATTTTTTATTCGTATGCAGAACTATGAAATAATAACATTGCTTGCGTTAGGTTTTGCCCTTGCCGTATTCCTAGGCTATGCGGCGCGAAAATTAAAATTGTCGCCCATAGTTGGTTATCTTGTGGCTGGCATAGTAGTTAGAATTACAGGGCCGCATGTGCCAGGTATGTCTTTAGACCCAAGCTTTGCCCATGAACTTGCTGAAATCGGCGTTATATTTTTGATGTTCAGCGTAGGCTTGCGTTTTAATTTGAAAGATTTGCTTTCAGTGAAGCGGATTTCAATTTTCGGAGCCATTGTTCAAAGCTTGGCAACTACAGCCCTTGGGATGCTGGTTGCATATAAAATGGGCTGGCCTTGGGGTACAGGCTTGGTTTTGGGAATTTCCATTTCTGTGGCAAGCATGGTTGTTTTAACGCAAGTGCTGGCTGATAATGAAATTTTGGATACTTCGCAAGGGTATATAGCTGTTGGCTGGGCTTCTGCTGTTTTAGTTCTGGTGTTTTTGCCTGTTATTGGCGTTATAATGGAGTTGCCAAATGCGGATAATATTGGCGGTTTTGAACTTTTCAAAACGTTTTGCCTTGCTTTGGGAAAAATTGCGATTTTTGCATTGGTGGTTTTGTTTGCCGGCAAAAAACTTATTCCGTGGTTTTTGACATTAATAGCCAGAACTCGCTCTCAGGAATTATTTATCCTTTCTATTCTTGCTTTGACATTCTTGATTACCTCAGGTTCCGCATTAATTTTTGGAGCTTCTTTTGCTTTGGGCGCATTTTTGGCGGGAATGGCAATAGGGCAGACTAATGTTGGCCAAGAAGCCGCTGCAGACGCTTTGCCTATGAAGGAGGCTTTTGCCGTTATATTCTTTGTTTCGGTTGGGATGTTATTCAATCCCTTGTATTTGCAAAGCGACTGGTCTTTGCTATTGCTTTTGCTGGCTATAGTTATTGTGATAAAGCCTCTTGCAGTCATGCTTATAGTTGTGCTTTTTGGCCATTCCAGTTCAACGGCTTTTACCGTTGCTCTTGCCCTTGCTCAAATAGGCGAATTTACATTTATACTTTCTGGCGCGGCAAGAAAACTGGATTTAATGCCGCCTGTTGCAGAAAGCATGCTGGTTGCTGTTGCAATTTTCTCAATAGCTTTAAATCCTCTTATATTCAAAATGCTTCCTAAGCTAGAAAATATGCTTCGCAGCCAGCCAAAACTTTGGAATTTGCTCAACCGCCGCGCAGTTAAAGAAATACAAGATATAAACTATGATATACACGGAGACGATGACAAGGAGCTTGCGATTATAATTGGATATGGACCTGTGGGGCGCACGGTTTCTAAATTGCTTTCCAAGGCAGGCGTTGATACTGTTGTAATAGACATGAATGTAGATACGGTTGCAATGATAAATCAGGGGAATGGTTTTGCTATTTTCGGCGATGCTTCAAAAGCCGATATTCTGAAAGTAGCTGGCATAGAGAGAGCAACGTATCTGGTTGTTACTCCGCCGGATTTGAACTTGCGGCTGCCTATAATTCATGCCGCAAGAAATTTGAATAGCAAATTAATAATTTATTCGAGGGCGCGATATATTTCGGAAAAAAATGCGCTGGAAAATTTTGGCGTAAAAGTTTGCTATGAGGAATTGGAATCTGCTGTTGTTTTGGCAGAAACAGTTTTGCGCAACAGATGTTTCACCGAAGAGCAAATTCTGGAAGAAGTTGAAAATGTGAGAAAGGAACTGAGCAAATAATGGAAACAACCAAGGCGGAGAGAATCAGGCTCGGTATTTTCATGCTGCTTATGTCTTTTTTGATTTTGGGAACGGTTGCATTTTTAGTTGGCAAAAGAATGACGGAAAAATATATTCCGTATAAAATTCGCTTCACGGAATCCGTGGATGGTTTGAATCCGGGCGCAAAAGTTAAATTGAATGGAATAGTGGTTGGGCAGGTTACGAGTTTGGCTGTGGATCCTGAAGATTTAACCGCTGTTATAGTGCGCTTTGAGGTTTTGGCTGGCACTCCCGTAAAAACAACCATGACAGCAAATTTGATAGGCGGAATTTCTTTGACAGGCTTGAAAAGCATTGAGCTTAGCGGTGGAACCCCAGATGACCCGTATGCCAAAAGGGGCGATTTTATACAGTCTTCCGTTAGCGGATTGAGGCAAATCACAGGGCAGGTGGAGAGCATAGCAGAAAAATTTGAAGGCATATTAAATAACCTGCTTGCCCTTACAGATGAGCATAATCAAAAGCGGTTAGCCAGTATTTCAGTGAATTTGGATAAAATAACAGCTAGGATAGATACCGTTTTAGAGAAAAATTCAAAGGAAATAAATCAAATTCCCAAACAGACAAGCAAACTTTTGGAAAACACAAATACTGCGGTTGAAGAGTTGCTGGCAATAGAAAAAAACATGGCGCTTATGGTGGCTAGGCTGGATTCTTTGGCTTTTCGCGCAGATAAAAAAATACAAGGCTTGGAAATTGAAGCAATGCTGAAAAGCGCAAACGAGGCGGCAAAAGCTATGGAGCTTTTGGCAAAAAGAAGCGACCAGATAGTTTATCGTAATCAAGAAAGCTTAACTTTAACGGTTCGTTATTTAAGAGAGGCTGTGGAAAATTTAAATGATGTTAGCCGTCAGGTTAGAGAGAATCCCTCTCTTTTGATTCGCAGCGAAGAAAAACAACAGCGCGTGAGGTAGAACGATGTTTAAAAAAATAATTTTGCTTTTTGCAGCTATAACGCTTCTAGGTTGTTGGGGGCGGGTTATACAGACTAGCTATTATCAGCTTGACTATGTGCCAACTCCAAAGGAGTCGCTTAATCAGACTACTTATCCATACACAGTCAGGGTAAAGGATTTTGATGTGGCAGAGGTTTACCGCCGAAATAACATAGTATATAGGCAGTCTCCATATCAGCTGCATTTTTACAATTATGATTTGTGGGCGGTTAAACCGGAATACCTTGTTTCTGATATGCTCTTTCGCCATTTGGTGGTTTCAAAGATTTTTTCAGAAATTCGAAGAAGCATGGATGTGGAAGAACCCGATTTTACCGTAACAGGAATTATAAGAGCGCTGGAAGAATATGACAATCAAGATGAGTGGTATGCGCACTTGGCAATGAACATGAATTTGCAAGATAACAGGACAAAGAAAGTTATATGGAGCAGGGAGTGGGATTACCGTAAAAGGGTAAGCAATTTAGAGCCGATTTACGTTGTGCGAGGTTTGTCTGAGTTATTGGAACTTATAAACAACGAAGCTATTGCTGATATAGATTCCGTTATGAATTCGATAACAGTAAATACGCAAATTGTTCCTCCTGTTCCTTTGCCAAGAGCAGCAGTTTCTTCAGAACCAGAAATGGAAGAATTGCCCCCGCCGGGAGAGATAGAGTGATATTTGCAATATTTGCATTCTTAATTATCGGGGTTCAGACAGTTTTTGCCATTCAGTCTCCGGAACTTCCGGGCATAGAAATCAAGGACTCTAAGATGGCTTTGGAACTGAGCAAAAAACTTGTGCATAAATCTGAGGCAGAGGAAGATATTTACAAAGATAAAGGCTGGACAGCTCCGAGTTTGGAAGAGCAGCTGAACCAAGATGAAACATTCATAGGAATGGAGCAGGGCGCTATCTTTGTTCCTCGCTTTACAGAAAGCCGTTTGGAGCCTGAATACGTTGCTATAAAAATAGATTCCATGTCAAAAGAATATTTTAACAGAGAATGGGTGGGAAAGCCAGGCACTCGTTTGGTTATTCCGTATGGGCGTTACAAAGTGCTTATGGGTTCTGGCAGCAGAGACAAACGTTTTGAATATGAAGCGGAAGTCAATGAAGGAAAAACTACTCTTATTCCGCCAGATTGGGGCGGCATTGTGATAAACACCATAAATGAAGATGGAGAATTTGTCTCTGAGAGCTATGAAATTTTTGATGTGCGAAGCGGCGAGAGCTATGGAAAAGGTTTTGGTTTAACTCAAGAGAGAATGAACGATGTTAAAACATGGATTTTGCAACCGCAGGTTTACAGAATTTCCAGAAGCGGGGAAAATGCAAGCTCAATTTTAAACTATATCACCGTTCAGGTAAATCCGGGCGAGCTAACTTATGTTGAGCTTGTTTTTGAAGAAAGCACAGGCAGGCTGGTAGCCGGCGGCGTGCAGAAAATGCGCATAAACGCAACAAGAAGTTCTCGCTGGACTTACGGGCTTAGGCTTGGCGGCTCTGCCAGTTACACAACGCTGGTATCGCTGGGCAAAGATGCCGAGCAAAAAAACTACGTTTGGAACGCTCTTGGCGATTTGCGAATGCGGGTGCTTTACAACAGAACAAAGGTATTTTGGTTAACAGAACTTTATGTAAGAGAAAATATGCAGTGGCTAAACGAGGAGCAGCAGGAATCCCAGTGGAGCATAGCCCAAGATTTGCTGCAATTTCAAAGTTCAATCATTTATCGCGCGCTGGACTGGATAGGTCCGTATGTTCGGGTTCATGCAAAAACCCATATATTTCCCGAATATTATTGGATAGCCAATTCAGATTCTACCATACATAGGGCTAGCAGGAGAGATACTGTAGTTTTTGATGGAGATAAAATCCGCATAAGTCCGCCATTTGACCCGCTTCGCATTGGTGAAGGCATAGGCTTGAACTTGCTTCCCATAGTTTCAAATAACATAGATGTTTCTCTTCAAACGGGTTTTGCTGCAAGGCAGACGATAAGGAATAATTTATTGATTCCAGCAAATAAAACGCAAACTCTTTTTGTTCCTGCAACTAATAATATTTATGATTATGGCTGGGAAAATTCCATAAATATAAGGCTTGCCTTGTCAAGATTTGCCACGCTTGATTTGATTGGCGAAATATTTTTTCCGGAAGGCAAAGTAGAAGATTACAGAATTGAGGAGCTTTCCGCTGATTTGCGTTTTGCCCTTACCAGATTTTTGGAGCTTTCTTTTCAGCAGCAGCTTATAGATCGCGTTGCGGCGGGAATAGAACAGGTAGAAGGCATACCTAGGTTTGAAAGTTTGAATACGTTTCAGTTGAGACTATATGTTAATTTCTGAGTTATCTAAATTTTGGGCGGATCACAATCGCAGATTTGCAGATTTTGATTTTGTGTATCCAGTGATTTCAAGGCGGGCTGGCGGTTTGTCTATTGGGATAAACTGCACGCAGAATGGCGTGTGTTCGTTTGATTGCATTTATTGCCAATCTGCGAAAAAGCGAATGGGATGCGTGCCTGCTGTGGATGAAATTATTTTTGAATTAGAGAAATTATTGTCAATTTACCATCAAACCAAATTTGCCGAGGATTTTCCAAATGTTGAGGAAAAAAATAGATTGCTTAAAGACATTGCTCTTAGCAGAGATGGCGAGCCTACGCTT